>DATEJC010000412.1:0-3206 GCA_035278345.1 Bradyrhizobium sp.
ATGAGCTATCTGTTTGTCTCCCATGATTTGAACGTGGTGCGCCTGTTGTGCGATCGTGTCATCGTGATGCGCGCGGGGCGAATCGTCGAGCAGGGCACTTCCGAGAGCGTGCTTGGCGATCCGCAGGACGCCTACACAAGGCAGCTTTTGGAGGCGATCCCGCATCCGCCGCTGCCGGTGCACTAAGAACGACAACGGGAGGAACCATGGCTGCCGATCCGCTCGACGACTACATCGATTCCGTGGCGAAAGCGCTCGGCCTGCCGGTCGAGGAGGCCTGGCGGCCGGCGGTGCGCGCCAATCTCGAAGTCTCGCTGCGGCTCGGTCGCCTGGTCGACGAGTTCACCCTGCCTGACGAATCCGAGTCCGCCAGTGTCTACTCAGCCTGACATCGCCATGACTGCGGCTTCCGACGATATGTCCGCATCCGACATCGCGCAGGCCGTTGCCGCGCGAAAACTGTCGGCCGTCGAGGTCACCGAGGCCGCGCTGGCGCGGATCGGCAAGCGCGACCCGGTGCTTAATTCGTTCACCGACGTCACCGCCGAACGCGCCCGCGCCAGGGCGCGCGAGATCGATGCCGCAGTCGCCGCGGGCAAGAGCGTCGGTCCGCTCGCCGGCGTGCCCTTTGCGGTGAAGAACCTGTTCGACGTCAAGGGTATCTCGACTCGCGCGGGATCGAAGATCAACCGCGATTTGCCGCCGGCTTCGCGCGACGCCTCGCTGATCGAGCGTATGGAAGCCTCCGGCGCCGTGCTGCTCGGCGCGCTCAACATGGGCGAATACGCCTATGATTTCACCGGCGAGAACGTCCACTACGGCCCCTCGCGCAATCCTCACGATCCCTCGCGGATGACGGGCGGCTCTTCCGGCGGATCGGGCAGCGCGGTCGGCGGCGGCCTCGTGCCGATTGCGCTGGGATCGGACACCAATGGCTCGATCCGAGTGCCGTCGTCCTTCTGCGGAATCTTTGGCCTGAAGCCGACCTATGGCCGGCTGTCGCGCGCGCGCTCCTATCCCTTCGTGTCGAGCCTCGATCATCTCGGCCCGTTCGCGCGCAATGTGAGAGACCTCGCGCTCTCCTATGACGCGATGCAGGGGCCCGACGCCGATGATGCCGCCTGCACGACGCGGCCGGTCGAGCCGGTGGCAGGGCAGATCGAGCGCGGGATCAGCGGGCTAAAGGTTGCAATCGCCGGCGGCTATTTTCAGACGAATGTCTTTCCTGAAGCGCAGGAAGCCGTTGCGCAGGTCGCCAAGGCGCTCAACGCAACGGAGACGGTGATTCTTCCCGAAGCCGCGCGCGCCCGCGCTGCGGCCTTCATTATCACCACCACCGAGGGCGCGTCGCTGCATCTCGATCGCCTGCGCAAGCGGCCTTGGGATTTCGACCCTGCGGTGCGCGACCGCTTCATCGCGGGCGCCATGGTGCCGGCTGTGCTGGTCGACCGCGCGCAAAAATTCCGCCGCTGGTATCGCGCCAAGGTGCTCGAGCTGTTCAAGTCGGTTGACGTGATCCTCGCGCCGGCAACGCCCTGCGTCGCGCCGAAGATCGGGCAGGCGACCTTCGTGCTTGACGGTGTCGAGTTGCCGGTGCGGGCCAATATCGGCATCCACACCCAGCCGATTTCCTTCATCGGCCTGCCCGTGGTGGCCGTGCCCGTGCCGCTGCAGCCGATGCCGATCGGCGTGCAGGTCATCGCCGCGCCCTGGCGCGAGGACGTTGCGCTGCGCGTGGCCGCGACGCTGGAAAAGATGGGCGCTGCCGCCGCGCCTGCGCCGCGAGGAATTTGAGATGGAAATCGATCTTCCGGACGTGCTCGCCGAGGTCACCGCGCAGTTCCAGCGCTATGAGCAGGCGCTGGTCAATAATGATGTCGCGGTGCTCGACGAGCTTTTCCGTAGTGACAGGCGCACGCTGCGTTACGGCATCGGCGAAAATCTCTACGGCCATGAAGCCATCATGGCATTCCGCGCCGCGCGCTCGCCGATCGGGCTGATGCGCAAGACCGACAAGACCGTCATCACCACCTATGGCCGCGATACCGCGGTGGCGTCGACATTGTTCTATCGCGACGCTTGGACGAGCCCGAAGGTGGGGCGGCAAATGCAGACCTGGATACGCTTCCCTGAGGGTTGGCGGATCGTCGCCGCCCACGTCAGCATCATCGACGAACCGCAGGGTCAGAAGCCATGAGCCTCGACGATGTTCCCGCCACGGGCCGTGCCGAGCCGACGGTTCGCCGCGTCGATCGTCCCTCGCCGCAGCAGGCCAAGATCACCCGCGCGGAAGAGCTGCGGCTGCAGCTGGCCGACGAGATCGTGCGCGGCGCGCTGGCGCCGGGCGCGGCGCTGGACGAGACCGACATCGCCCGGCGCTTCAACGTTTCCCGTACGCCGGTGCGCGAGGCGCTGCGGCAGCTCGCGGCAAGCGGCCTGATCGAGGCCCGTGCGCATCGTGGCGCGGTGGTGGCGCGGCCGACCCTGGAGCGTCTCAACGGGATGTTCGAGGCGATGGCCGAACTGGAGGCGCTGTGCGCTGGGCTAGCCGCCGAACGCATGCCGGCGGTCGAGCGTGCGCGGCTCGAAGCCATTCACGAAGAACTGCGCGTGCTCAGCCATGCCGGCAATCCCGAGCGCTTCCACGCCGTCAACGAGCGCTTCCACAACGCGATCTATGCCGGCTCGCAGAACGGCTATATCGCCGAGATGACGCTCGCGACGCGGGTGCGCGTACAGCCGTTCCGCCGCGCCCAGTTCCGCAATCTCGGCCGCTTGGCGAAGTCGCAAGCCGAGCACGACCGCGTCGTCGTCGCCATCATGCGCGGCGACCGCAACGGCGCCGCCGCCGCCATGCGCGCGCATATCGAGCTGGTGCGCGGGGAGTACGAGCTGTACGCGGTGTCGGTGTAGTTCTCATAACCTCGCCCCGCTTGCGGGGAGAGGTCGGATTGCGAAGCAATCCGGGTGAGGGGGGCTCTCCGTATGCGCAACTCTCACCGAATTCGCGGAGACAGCCCCTCACCCCAGCCCTCTCCCCGCGAAGAGCGGGGAGAGGGAGCTTCACTCCGCCGCCTGCCTTGCCATGTACGCGCGCCAGCCGCCGAACGAGGAAATGTCGCGCGCGCCGTTCACCGCCGCGGGCTCCACAAGAAATCCCTTGACCCCATGGCCGTCGGCGAGGCGGATCGTGCCGATCGACAGCG
>DATEJC010000413.1:0-9762 GCA_035278345.1 Bradyrhizobium sp.
TGGCCGCGCCACCTCCGCCGCCACCACCGCGCATGGCTGCGCCGCCGCCCCCGCCGAGGCCGGCTGCCCCACCACCGCAGGCGGCCGTCAAGCGATGCCCGCCGGGCGTGCCAAAATGCTGAAAGTGGCCGCTTCCGGCCCTATTTGAGGGCTGGAAGCGGCCGTTTACAGCCTGTCGCGATAGGGTCCGGATTGTTCGAAAGAGCGCCGGAAATCCTTGCGAAATCGGCAGGCGCGCTCTATAAGCCGCGCCATCTCACACGGAAACATGGCTCATCAAGGCCGTCCGGTGGCAACCGGGCCAGCAAGGCTCGTTTGCTCACACGTTTCCGGAGGAACCAACCGGAGAATCGACACTATGGCACTACCTGAGTTCACTATGCGTCAGCTGCTGGAAGCTGGCGTGCACTTCGGCCACCAGGCCCATCGCTGGAATCCGAAAATGTCGGAGTACATTTTCGGCGCCCGCAACAACATCCACATCATCGACCTCGCGCAGACCGTGCCGATGCTGCACCGTGCGCTGCAGGCCGTCAGCGACACCGTCGCCAAGGGCGGCCGCGTGCTGTTCGTCGGCACCAAGCGGCAGGCGCAGGATGGCGTGGCGGAAGCGGCCAAGCGTTCGGCGCAGTATTTCGTCAATTCGCGCTGGCTCGGCGGCACGCTGACCAACTGGCGCACCATCTCGGGCTCGATCAAGCGTCTGCGTCACCTCGATGAGGTGCTCTCCTCGGGCGAAGCCAACTCCTACACCAAGAAGGAGCGGCTGACGCTGCAGCGCGAGCGCGACAAGCTCGACCGTTCGCTCGGCGGCATCAAGGACATGGGCGGCTTGCCGGACATGATCTTCGTGATCGACACCAACAAGGAAGACATCGCGATCCAGGAAGCACAGCGGCTCAATATCCCGGTTGCGGCGATCGTCGATACCAATTCCGATCCGAAGGGCATCACCTATGTGGTGCCGGGCAATGACGATGCCGGCCGCGCCATCTCGCTGTATTGCGATCTGGTGGCCCGCGCGGTCATCGACGGTATCTCGCGCGCGCAGGGCGACGCCGGCATCGACATCGGTGCGGCGGCCAAGCCGGTGCAGGAAGAACTTCCCGCACCGACCGCGGGCTTCCAGGGTCTCGCCGGTCCGCGTGGCCCCGCCGACGATCTCAAGAAGCTGCCCGGCGTGTCCGGCGCGATCGAGAAGAAGTTCAACGACCTCGGCATCTTCCACTACTGGCAGCTCGCCGAGCTCGATCACGACACCGCGCACAAGATCGGCGAGGAAGTCGGCCTTTCCAGCCGCGCCGATGCCTGGGTCGCCAAGGCCAAGTCGCTCACCGCGGAAGCGGAATAGTTCGACGCTGGAGCATGATCCCGGAAAAGCGGGAACCGGTTTTCCGAAGAGATCATGCTCAAACGATAAGACGTGGCCGGGTCATCCGGCCACCGCTTGGTTTTCTCCACCGAAGCATTACCTGCGGCGGATGCCGGCGAGGCTTATGAGCCGCGCCGCACCGCCCTGACAGGCAAAAAGGACGAATGGCAATGGCTACGATCACCGCCGCGATGGTCAAGGATCTCCGCGAGTCGACCGGCGCGGGCATGATGGACTGCAAGGCAGCGCTCACCGAGACCGCCGGCGACATGACCGCGGCTCAGGATTGGCTGCGCAAGAAGGGTCTCTCCAAGGCCGCCAAGAAGGCCGGCCGCGTTGCGGCCGAAGGCCTGATCGGCGCGCTGACCAAGGGCAACAAGGGCGTCGTCGTCGAGGTCAATTCGGAGACCGACTTCGTGGCGCGCAACGGCCAGTTCCAGGGCCTCGTCAAGATGATCGCGCAGGTCGCCCTCGACGTCGGCGCCGATGTCGAGAAGATCAAGGTTGCCAAGGTCGGCAGCGTCACCGTCGAGACCGCGATCTCGGATGCCATCGCCACCATCGGCGAGAACATGTCGCTGCGCCGTGCGGCTTCGCTCGAGGTCGGGCAGGGCGTGGTGTCGAGCTACGTCCATGGCGCCGTCATCGAGGGCGCCGGCAAGATGGGCGTTCTGGTTGCGCTGGAATCGGCCGGCAAGGCCGACGAGCTTGCGGCGCTCGGCCGCCAGCTCGCGATGCATGTCGCCGCGGCCAACCCGCAGGCGCTTGATCCCGCCGGGCTCGATCCGGAGCTGGTGAAGCGCGAAAAGGACGTGCTGGCCGACAAGTATCGCCAGCAGGGCAAGCCCGCCAACGTGATTGAGAAGATCGTCGAGTCGGGCCTCAAGACGTACTACAAGGAAGTCTGCCTGCTCGAGCAGGCCTTCATCCACGACACCGGCAAGTCGGTGGCGCAGGCGGTGAAGGAAGCTGAGGGCAAGGTCGGCGGCCCCGTGAAGATTGCCGGCTTTGTGCGCTATGCTCTCGGCGAGGGAATCGAGAAGCAGGAATCCGACTTCGCAGCCGAAGTCGCGGCAGCCAGCGGCAAGAAGTAACCGCCGGCCAGCGCTTCTGCGGCGCGCGGTCGCGCCGGGAAGGCGGACCTGCGCCGGAGAAGAAAGCGATACGCAATGGCTGAGCCGGTCTACCGTCGCGTCGTGGTGAAACTCTCGGGCGAGTATCTCGCCGGCTCGAATTCCTTTGGCATTGATCAGCCGACCGTCGACCGCATCGCCGGCGAGGTGATCGCGGCGCAAAAGCTCGGCACGGAAGTCGCCGTAGTGGTCGGCGGCGGCAACATCGTCCGCGGCGTGGAGGTCTCCTCGCGCGGCGTGTCGCGCCCCACCGGCGATACCATGGGGATGCTGGCGACGATGATGAACTGCCTCGCTCTGGAGGCCGCCATCGAGCGCAAAGGTACCCCGGCACGGACGCTGTCGGCGTTTGTGATGCCCGAGATTTCCGAGTTGTTCACCCGCAGTGCGGCGCACAAATACCTTGCCGAGGGCCGGATCGTGCTGCTCGGCGGCGGCACCGGCAATCCGTTCTTCACCACCGATACCACCGCCGTGCTGCGGGCCGCGGAAATCGGCGCCCATGCCGTGCTGAAGGCCACCAATGTCGACGGCGTTTACACCGCCGATCCGAAGAAGGACCCGTCGGCCAAGCGTTTCGAGCGCCTGTCCCATTCACAGGCGATTGAGGGTGGCTACAAGGTGATGGATGCGACCGCATTCGCGCTTGCCCGGGAGACGTCGCTGCCTATCATCGTGTTCTCGATCGCCGAACCCGGTTCGATCGGCGCGATTTTGCGCGGCACGGGCCACGGCACGATCGTCGCCGGTTGACCGGCGATTGCCGTCAAAACCCATACGCGGGCGATGGCGAACTTTGAGGAGAGGGAGAGGGTTATGCCCACACCTGGTTTCGACATCAACGAATTGAAGCGCCGCATGCAAGGCGCCACCCAGTCGCTCAAGCACGAACTCGGCGGCTTGCGCACCGGCCGGGCAGCGGCATCCATGCTGGAGCCGGTGCAGGTCGATGCCTATGGCAGCCACATGCCGCTGAATCAGGTCGCAACCATCAGCGTACCCGAACCGCGCCTGCTCTCCGTGCAGGTCTGGGACAAGTCCCTCGTCAAGGCCGTCGAAAAAGCGATCGTGGATTCAAATCTTGGCCTGACGCCCGCGACTGAAGGGCAGGTGCTGCGTCTGCGCGTCCCCGAGCTCAACGCGGACCGCCGCAAGGAGCTGGTGAAGGTCGCGCACAAATATGCTGAAGCCGCGCGCGTCGCGGTCCGGCATGTCCGCCGCGACGGGCTGGATATCGTCAAGAAGCTCGAGAAGAATCACGAAATCTCCGAAGACGACCAGGAGCGCCTCTCCCATGACGTGCAGAAGGCGACCGACGGCTCGATTGCCGAGATCGATACGCTGCTCGCGGCTAAGGAAAAGGAAATCCTCACGGTTTAGGGATTGACCGATGTCGAACGCCGCCCCCGCAACCGACCAACCGGATCGCTCCGGCTATCCCCTCCATGTCGCAATCATCATGGATGGGAACGGACGCTGGGCGGCTGCGCGCGGCCTGCCGCGGGCCGAAGGCCATCGCCGCGGCGTCGAGGCGCTGCGGCGCGTGGTGAGGGCCGCGCATGAGCTCGGCATCGTCTACCTCACCATCTTTTCCTTCTCCTCGGAAAACTGGTCGCGACCTGCAACCGAGATCGGCGATCTATTCGGCCTGCTTCGCCGCTTCATTCGTAATGACCTTGCGACGCTGCATCGTGACGGTGTGCGCGTGCGCGTGATTGGCGAGCGTGAAGGGCTGGAGCCTGACATCTGCGCGCTGCTCAATGAGGCTGAGGAGCTGACGCGCGACAATACGCGTCTCAATCTCGTCGTGGCCTTCAACTACGGCTCGCGTCAGGAAATCGCCGGCGCCGCGCAGCGGTTGGCGCGTGAGGTTGCGGAAGGCAAGCGCGATCCCGCATCGATCGATGCCGATGCGCTCGGCCAGTATCTCGATGCGCCCGACATTCCCGATCCCGACCTGATCATCCGCACCAGCGGCGAGCAGCGGCTGTCGAACTTCCTGATGTGGCAGGCGGCCTATAGCGAACTCGTGTTCGTGCCAATCCACTGGCCGGATTTCGACAAGGCTGCACTGGAAAGCGCGATCGCCGAATACGCACGGCGCGAGCGCCGCTTCGGCGGCCTGGTTGCGAAAACCGGATCGTGACCGAGGGCGAGGCCGCGCCCGCGGCACCAGCCGAGCAGGGGTCGCGCAATCTCTTGATGCGGGTGCTTGCGGCTGTCGTGCTGGCGCCGATTGCGATCGCGATCGCCTGGTATGGCGGGTGGCTATGGGCGCTCCTGGTGATGCTGGCCACCATCGGCCTCTATCTGGAATGGCTTGCCATCGTCGGTCTTGCGCGCGAATTGCGCGCAACGGTGCCGGGCGTTGCGGCGCTGGCGATTGCCGGAATCTGCCTGATGGCGGCACGGCTCGATGCTGCGCTGGTCGTGCTCGGCATCGGCCTCGTTGCCGTCGCGCTGCTGTTGCCGGAGCGTCGCAGCTGGTCGGTGGCGGGGTTTCTTTATGCTGCCGCCGCGGAAGTGGCCTCGGTGCTGGTGCGACAGGATCCCGTCAACGGCTTTGCCGCGCTGTTCTTCGTGATGCTGCTGGTCTGGGCGGCCGACATCGGCGGCTACTTTGCCGGCCGCAGCTTTGGCGGCCCAAAACTCTGGCCGCGGGTGAGCCCGAAAAAGACTTGGGCGGGCGCGATCGGGGGCTTTCTTGGCAGCCTGGCCGTGGCCGGGGCCTTTGCTGCCGCGGGCGCCGGAAAAACAGGACCTTTACTGGCTTTAGGGGCGTTTCTGTCTGTGATTTCCCAACTTGGCGACCTCTTCGAATCCGCGGTAAAGCGGCGTTTCGGCGTCAAGGATTCGAGCCACATCATCCCCGGCCATGGCGGGCTCCTGGATCGCCTGGACGGATTTGTTGCAGCGGTGGTGGCGGCGGCGATTTTAGGGTTCCTGCGGGGCGGCGCCGATGGCGTCGGCCACGGTCTTATGGTTTGGTGAGCTCATGAGCGCAGTTCCATTGCGTAACAACAAGGCCGCAGCGAGCGCCGCGCGCAGCGTGACGGTGCTCGGCGCCACCGGCTCCATCGGCGACAGCACGATGGACCTGCTGCGTGGTGCGCGCGAGCGCTATCGCGTCGAGGCGTTGACGGCCAACAGCAATGTCGAGGCGCTGGCCACGCTCGCAAAGGAATTCGGCGCGCGCTTTGCGGCGATTGCCGATCCCGCGCGCCTTGGCGAATTGAAAGACGCGCTGGCCGGCACGCGCACCGAATGCGGGGCAGGCGAGAGCGCCATCATCGAGGCCGCGGCACGCCCGGCCGATTGGGTGATGGCTGCGGTGAGCGGCGCCGCCGGATTGAAGCCCGCGCTTGCCGCCGTCGATCGCGGCGCGGCCGTTGCGCTCGCCAACAAGGAATGTCTCGTCTGCGCCGGCGATTTCTTCATGCAGCGCGCAGCGAAAGCGGGCGCCTGCATCCTGCCTGCGGATTCCGAGCACAACGCGCTGTTTCAGGCGCTCTCTTCAGGCAATCGCGAAGAGCTGGTGCGCGTCATCATCACCGCGTCCGGCGGTCCGTTCCGCACCTGGGCCCCCGCCGATATCGAACAGGCGACGCTCGAGCAGGCGCTGAAGCATCCGAACTGGAGCATGGGCCAGAAGATAACCATCGATTCCGCATCGATGATGAACAAGGGCCTCGAAGTGATCGAGGCGTCCTACCTTTTCGCGCTGACATCAGATGAGATCGACGTTCTGGTGCATCCGCAGTCGATCATTCACGGCATGGTGGAATTCTCCGACCGTTCGGTGGTGGCGCAGCTCGGCACGCCCGACATGCGCATTCCGATTGCGCATTGTCTCGGCTGGCCCGACCGGATCGTCGGCCCTTCCGCAAAGCTCGACCTCGCCAAGATCGGACAGCTCACCTTCGAGGCGCCGGATTTTGAACGGTTCCCGGCATTGCGCCTCGCGTATGAAGCGTTACGTACGGGTCGTGGCGCGACCACCGTCTACAACGCCGCCAACGAGATTGCGGTTGCCGCTTTCGTCGCCGGCAAGATCAGGTTCGGCGGCATCGCACGCCTCGTCGAGGCGACGTTGAACGACTGGATTCGCACCGGGAACCGGGCGCCGCTGACGTCGGCGGACGATGCGATTTCCGTTGACCATATCGCTCGAAATAAGGCCGCCTCCCTATTGCCTCAAATTGCCTTAAAGGCATCTTAGAGGGTTGGGGACGGGGCCAATGGCCCTCGTCGAGGGGAATTGGATGTCCGATCTTTTTCTAAACAGTTTCAATACGTTGAGCCATGGGCTCATCGGTTACATCGTCCCCTTCCTGTTCGTGCTCACCATCGTTGTGTTCTTCCACGAGCTTGGCCACTTTCTGGTTGCGCGCTGGGCCGGCGTGAAGGTGTTAACGTTCTCGCTCGGCTTCGGGCCGGAACTGTTCGGTTTCAACGACCGCCACGGCACCCGTTGGAAGGTCTCCGCGATCCCGCTCGGCGGCTATGTCAAATTCTTCGGCGACGACACCGAGGCGTCGACGCCCTCGAGCGAAGCGCTCGCCAACATGACGGCGGAAGAGCGCGCCGGAAGCTTCCATCACAAGAAGGTTGGGCCGCGCGCGGCGATCGTCGCGGCAGGCCCGTTCGCGAACTTCCTGCTCGCGATCGTGATCTTCACCTGCCTCTTCACCTTCTTCGGCAAGCCGAGCACGAGTGCGCGCGTCGACAAGGTCGAGGTGGGCAGCGCTGCGGCGGCAGCAGGCTTCCAGCCGGGCGACGTCGTAACCGCCATCGACGGCAAGCCGATCGCAAGCTTCGTCGACATGCAACGCTATGTCAGCGTGCGTGCCGGCGAAACGCTGTCTTTCAGTGTGAAGCGCGGCAATGACACCGTACAGCTGACGGGAACGCCGCAGCTGCGCGAGACCAAGGATCCGTTCGGCAACGTCCACAAAACAGGCGTGCTGGGGCTGACCCGCGAGACCTCGGCAGGCGAGGCTACGACCGAGCGGGTCGATCCGGCCACCGCGCTCTGGCTCGGCGTCAAGGAAACCTGGTTCGTCATCGACCAGACGCTGTCCTACGTCACCAACATCTTCCGCGGCCGCGCCAGCGCCGACCAGATCGGCGGTCCGATTCGGATTGCCCAGATTTCGGGGCAGGTGGCGACGCTGGGAATCATCCCGCTGTTGCATCTGGCGGCTGTGCTCTCGATCTCGATCGGGCTGCTGAATCTGTTTCCGGTCCCCCTGCTGGATGGTGGTCACCTTTTGTTCTATGCGGCCGAGGTGGTGCGCGGCCGTCCACTGTCGGACCGCGCCCAGGAATACGGCTTCCGCGTCGGTCTCGTGCTGGTCCTGATGCTGATGGTTTTCGCTTTTTACAACGATTTCCATCAGGTTCCGTGGCTCAGGAATCTGTTCGGATAGGGATCGGCGGCCTGCGGACACCGAGAAAAGGCTTTTTTGTGACGTTGCCAATGGGCAACGTGTTGGAATGAAAATGGAAATGCGCTGCGCCAGAGCGTTTGCCCCCCCGGCAAAATTGGCTACAAGCAGGGCAATAGGTTGGGAATCTGTCGGTCCCCTGGGGGTTGCGGGGCCGGCAACGGAATGACAAGGGCGCGTGGCGCATGAAGTTTGGAATGCGAGTACGGGGGGGCATGCTGGTCGCCCTGATCATGTTCGCCGTGCCGGTTGCCGCCACGATGACGACGCTTGCCTCGTCACCGGCGGCGGCCCAGACGGTTGCCTCGATTGTGGTGGAGGGGAACCGCCGTGTCGAAGTTGAGACCATCCGCTCCTATTTCCGCCCGGGCCCGGGCGGGCGGCTCGGCCAGGCCCAAATCGACGACGGCCTCAAGGCGTTGATCGAAACCGGCCTGTTCCAGGACGTCCGCATCAACACCCAGGGCGGCCGCATCGTCGTCACCGTGGTGGAAAACCCCGTGATCGGCCGCATTGCCTTCGAGGGCAACAAGAAGGTCAAGGACGAGCAGCTCTCGTCCGAAATCCAGTCCAAGCCGCGCGGCACCTTCTCGCGTCCGATGGTGCAGTCGGACGCGCAGCGTATCGCCGAAATCTACCGCCGCTCCGGCCGCTATGACGTGCGCGTCAATCCTGAAATCATCGAGCAGCCGAACAACCGCGTCGACCTCATCTTCGCCATCACCGAGGGCTCCAAGACCGGCGTGCGCTCGATCGAGTTCGTCGGCAACAGCTACTATTCGTCCTACCGCCTGCGCGACGTCATCAAGACGCGCGAATCGAACCTGCTGAGCTTTCTCGGCGGCGCCGACGTCTACGACCCCGACCGCGTTGAGGCGGACCGCGACCTGATCCGCCGCTTCTACCTCAAGAACGGCTTTGCCGACGTGCAGGTGGTTGCCGCGCTGACCGAATACGATCCGGAGAAGAAGGGCTTTCTCGTCACCTTCAAGATCGAGGAAGGCCAGCAATATCGCGTGGCTTCCGTCAATTACGTCTCGTCGATTCCGAATTTCGACCCCACCGTGCTGCGCACCTATTCGCGCGTCAACGTCGGCGGCACCTACAACGCCGAGGCGCTGGAGAAGTCGATCGAGGAAATGCAGATCGAGGCCTCGCGGCGCGGCTATGCCTTCGCGGTGGTGCGTCCGCGCGGCGACCGCAATTTCGAGGCGCATACCGTTTCGATCACCTTCTCGGTCGACGAGGGCCCGCGCACCTATATCGAGCGCATCAACGTGCGCGGCAACACCCGTACCCGCGACTATGTGATTCGCCGCGAGTTCGACATCTCCGAAGGCGACGCCTACAACCGCGCGCTGGTGGACCGCGCCGAGCGGCGCCTCAAGAATCTCGACTTCTTCAAGAGCGTGAAGATTGTGACCGAGCCCGGCTCGTCCAGCGACCGCGTGGTCCTGATCGTCGATCTCGAAGAGAAGTCCACCGGCGACTTCTCGGTCTCGGGCGGCTATTCCACGACCGACGGTGCGCTTGCCGAAGTCAGCGTCTCCGAGCGCAACTTCCTCGGGCGGGGCCTCTACGCCAAGGCCTCGGTGACCTACGGCCAATATGCGCGCGGTTATACGCTGTCGTTCGTCGAGCCCTATCTGCTCGATTATCGCGTGGCGCTCGGCCTCGACCTCTATCAGCGCCAGCAACTGGCCAACAACTACATCGCCTATGGCACCAAGACGTTCGGCTTCAGCCCGCGGCTCGGCTTCAGCCTGCGCGAGGATCTCTCGCTGCAGCTGCGCTATTCGATCTATCAGAC
>DATEJC010000414.1:0-24307 GCA_035278345.1 Bradyrhizobium sp.
GAAGTTGCCGGCCGTCGAGCTGAGCGGATCCGCAATGCCACGACCAAGCAAGGAGTACGCGCCCCATGCAACGCCGGCAGTCAGCATGAGACACGCACCCGTCACAGATGGCGCCAACGCACCGGGAGCAACAAGCGCCGCTAGTCCTGCGACGGCAATTGTCAGTCCGAACCACTGCAGGGCGGATAAACGTTCACCGCGGGCGCGCCCGTAGCCGATCATTGTCGTCTGGACCGCGCCAAACAGGAGAAGCGATCCCGTGCCGGCTGGAAGCGTGACATACGCAAAGGAGAATGCGGCCGCATAAGCAAATAACGCTACCGATGCAAGCCACGATCCTCCGGCCTGTTTGGGTTTCCGGCGGAAGGACAGAATGAGGGACAGCACGCAGGCGCCTGACGCAAGCCGTACAAGGGTAAAAGTAGCAGGATCAATCGCAGCTTGGGTCAGGGCGACTCTGCAAAGCACTGAATTTGCCGCGAACGCAACCATCGCCAAGGCGGTCAAGGCAATTGTTTTGATCCTGGCACGAGACTGCTTCATTCGTCATTCGCCTGGTCATTGGATCGCTACAACCCGTCACCTGGCTATGGCACGCTTCGCACTATCGGTCGCGCGCTGCGACAGCGGCATCGTGTAAGTCGTCGCGGTTCCGACCACGCAATCTTCTCCGCTTGCGTTGCGCACAATGGTCTCCAGCTTGCAGATCGGCTTGTCGTCCCGCACGTGCTCGACTTTGACGCTTGCCGTAATCGTCTCTCCGACCCGCACGGCCTTGACGAAGCGCCAGTTGGTTTCAAGAAACACCGTGCCCGGCCCCGGGAGGTCTTCGGCAACGACGGCGTTCATGAGACCGGTCGTGACCCCGCCCTGTACGATGAGGCCGCCGAAGGGCGAATTGGTCGCCAGCTCGACGTCATAGTGGATGGGGTTCTTGTCGCCTGTCATCTCGGTGAACATTTCGACATCGCGCATGGTGGTGGTGCGGCTCCTTTCCGCACGGCGACCAGCCTCGGGCCGGCCGGCCATTGTTCGGGTCCAGGGTGAATCGGTCGACATTGTTGTGCTCCTATGCAGCGAGCGATGGCTCTGGTGACAAGTTCGCGACGTGATTCGCCTCGGCTTTCATGGCTGCACTCAGGTCAGCATGAAGCTGCTTGACCTCGTCGAGGTCCCACGAGAACGAAGCGATCGCATCGGTGGCGCGCATAAGCGGCAGGGAAAGCTCGTCGCGCTCGCGCTGGTAAGCCTCGAGCCCGCGGATGCTGCCATCGACAATTCCGCGCGACAGCAATTGCGCATCGCGAAGGGCGTCCGTGATCCCGTGCGCAGTCAGGGGATCCTTGAAATAGCCGGCATCACCAACCAGGGCCCACCCTGCTCCATGACACTGTCGAAGGTAGCTCGCTGCGCCGCCAAAGCTCCGCAACCGACTGATGAGTGTGGCCCGGCTAACGTCTTCATGCAGTTCCGGAAAGCTCGATGCCAACACCTCGAGAAAGCCGCGCGTCACATCGCCGCGAAATGTCGCGACGAATTGCGAGGCCGGAACCGCCGCGAAGACGCAGTGACCGGCGTTGGTTGAAATCACTCCTGCCGCGGCATTTTTCGCGAAATGCCAATGCAGGCCATCCCGGTCGAGATCTGCAAAGTAGCCAAACACAAGGCCGCAGGCGTTGGAGCCTTCGACGAAGACCTTTGAACTGACAAGCTGTGCAACCGTCGACTGGCGCCCGTCCGCTCCGATGACAATATCCGAGCGAACGGTCCTGCACGCGCCGCTGCCATCTCTCAACGAGGCGCCGATGACCCGGCCGTTCGATGTAAACTGCAATTCGGAAAGAGCGACGCCGTGGCGAACCGTCGCGCCGGCTTCGCGGGCCGCATCGACCAGCAGCGGATCGAGCACCGTGCGTCGTGGCGCCAGCAGAAAATCGACGCCATGCTCCGGCTTGATGTCTATCCGAATCGCCTCGTCGCCGTAGTGGAATGTGGTCGACCGAATCGCGGGCGTTCCCGCCGCCGCAATATTCGGTGTCAGTCCCCAACGCGTGAGCTGCATCACCGCGGACCGCATCAGGGCGTGCGTCGACATCGTGTCGGAGCCATAGGGCTGCCGGTCGACCACCAGGACTTTTGCCCCCGACCGCGCCAGAAGGAAGGCCGTGGCAGCGCCCGCACAGCGGGCGCCGACGATTATCGCGTCATAATGTGAGTCGAGACCGTGAAGGCCGTTCATGGCGTTTGCTCTCAGGCGGCAGCGCGATTGAGGTTCTGGCTCAAGTGAGCGGCGAGGTCCGCGGCGTCGTCGCCCGCTCCGTCAAGGAAGGACGATTTGCGCCGGCGCATGAATGGCAGGCCCATGACATACATTCCCGGTGCGGAAACGATTCCGCCATCGTGACGGATGCGTCCCTTGCGATCGAGCACGGGGACGTCCAGCCAGGAATAGTCGGGGCGATATCCTGTCGCCCAAATCACCGAACCGATACCGGCATCTACCAGGTCCAGGCTGAGCCTGGTTTCCGACCCAACATCCGTCGGCTCAAAGCGATGCGGCGCGGGAAACTGCTGCGTCAGTCCGCTCGCGTTCACCCAATCATCGATGCTGCCGAGCAGCCGGTTCATTTTCAGATCGGCCAGCGCGCAGTGGTTGGCGAGCGATCCCGAAAACTGCGCCTTGCCGTCACCAAGACCGACAAGGCGGCTCACGAGCTCGACACCCGCCTTGCGCAGGCTGTTGAGGTCGACCGTCACGCGCTCCGGCGTTCCGACGAGCTGGAGCGACGGCAGCCGCCGTGCCCTTTCGATGTCCTCGACCATGGTGTCGTATCGAACATCCATGGCGCCGATGGCGTCCATCCACCACTGGATATCGCGCCCACGGTAGGTCCGCGGCATGCGGACGTGTTCTCCGACGCAAAGCACGACGCGGCGGCCGGCCGCCCGGAGCTCGCGGGCGAGCTGAATGCCGCTCGCCGAGGCGCCGACGATCATCACGCCGCCATCAGGCAGAAGCCCGGGATTTTTGTATTGCAACGGCGTGAGGCTGGTCACCCCGGCAGGCAGACCAGCGGCAAGCGACGGGATCGAGGCAAGGTTGCAGGCTCCGGTCGCTATCGCGAGCTTGCGGCAGCGCCATGAACCAATGTTGGTTTCGACCTCATAGCCTTCCTCCTGCGGCCTCACCCGCGTGACCCGCGCTCCCGTCACGATTGGAGCGCACGAATACCTGGCGTACCGCTGCAGGAAACGGACGACGTCCGGCATCGTCATGAAGCCGTCCGGATCATCACCGCTGTAGGCGTATCCCGGCAGACGGGTTTGCCAGTTGGGCGTCAGGAGGCGAAGCGAGTCCCACCGTTCCGTCAGCCATGAGTTGGCCACCTCGCCGCGCTCGAGGACCATGTGGTCGATCGAACGGGCGCTGAGATGCCAGCTCATGGCCAATCCGGATTGGCCGGCGCCGATAATGATGGCGGTCGCGAATTTCACGGCACTCGCTCCTCTTCTCCAGCCGCCGTCGTCAGTTGACGGTCACGAAGACGTTCGTCGGATTGGTGACGATGTCGAATACGGCCGACCGCTTCTGCGACTGGGCTACCAGCGCCTTGATGTCGTCTTCGCTTGCATCGGCGCGAATGTTGAAGTGAACGCGGATGCCGCCGAAGCCATTGCGCACCTCGTCGTCGATGCCGAGGATGCCCTGGATATCCATGTCGGCCTCGAGCGACGCCTTGACCGAATGGAGCTGTATGCCGCGACGCTGGGCAATTGCGGCGACGCCCGCCGTGAGACAGCTCGCAAGCCCGGAGAGAACGAGCTCGACCGGAGTCGGAGCATGGTCTTCTGATGCGAAGACCTGCGGGTGGTCTGCGTCAACGGTGAACGTCTTGTTGCGGGACTGCTCGGCTCCGAGCCCAAAGAAGCCGCCGATGGCGGAGCGGCTGTGCGTGCCATTCACCCATTCGCAGCTCGCCCGCCACTTGAACTGAGCCGCCTCGGGCGCCTGCTCGAGTGCCGTACGGGCACCCAACAGCGCGTCGACGTTGACGCCATTATTGACCTTCGCGCTTGCGCTCGTCGTAGTCATTCTCTTTCTCCTTCGTGGTACCAAAGTCGCGATCGTAAATCTTTGACTCTGCTCTTGCGGGCTTTGCGCTCGCCCAATGCGCAATCGATATACGCGGCGGTGCTCGCCAACGCTTGAAGCGGGCGTCCGGGAATTCTTTAGATACCGTGGATTTTTTGCTGAGGCGGCGAGAGGTCAGCTCGAGCGAAGGCAGCGAGGCGATCACGCAGCGCTCCCAATTGCGTGAAGATGCCCGGAGGAGGGAATCTATCGCGCTCCCAAATCTCGGTCTGGAGGGGCCGCATCTGATGAAGAGGTCGCCCTTGGGTCAGAAACTGACGTCGGCGAGAGCCTCAGGCGATCGAGCCAAGGCATCGTCTGCGCAAATGGCAAGCTCAGGATTGAGGGATGCCGGCCAAACGTAGGCCTTGAAGGAATCGCTCGATGAAATCTACATCATTGCAGTAGAAAAGCTCGTGCCGAGCCGTGTCGGTGTTGTAGTTGGGTTTGCGCTGAAGCAGATCTGCAGCGGCTGCTATTGCTTCCGTCTTATCGCCGAGAATACCCAGCGAAGCGGCCAGTGGTGCAAATGCCTGGTACGTGGCATTGCTTTGCCGAGTTGCCCGCCGGGCGAACTCGGCCGCTATGTCGTACTCGCCAAGGGAAAAGTGAGTCGAAGCGCGAACATGGTGGAAACTCCAAAGATGATTGTCGCGTGGACTGAGCATGGTTGCGCGGTCGAGCAAAATTTCCGCTTCCGTTTCCCGGCCATGCCACAGCAAATTGAAGCCTTGTGCAAAATAGGCTTGGGCGAAACTCGGGTTGAGCTCCAGGGATACATCCAGAGCAGCAAGCGCTTCGTCATTCTGATGTGTCAGGCACAGGGCTCGCCCCAGCGCGCATTGGCAGAAGCAATCAAGATCATCGAGCGCCACAGCCTCCCGCGCTTGTCGTAAGGCCGTTTGAAGTCGCGCCGGACGATCTTTTGGATCATCCAGGAACGCGCGTTGGAGGTTGACGTAGCTGAGAGCGCCATGTCCGCGCGAAAAGTGTGGATCTTCCGCGATCGCACGTTTGAAGTAGGATTCAGCAGAATCGAACCCTGGCGTGGTAAATCGCCACAAATTCCATAGACCGCGCTGGTAGCAGTCCCAGGCATCAAGGCTTTCGGGGGGCTTGCGAGCGGCGAGCTGCTGCTCGACCTTTGACAATTCGGGTTCGATCGTTGCCGCGATCTGCCTTGCCATCTCGTCTTGAATATCAAAGATGTACTCAAGCTGCAGGTCGTACTTGTCCGACCACAGTTGCTGTCCATCCGCTGCCCGCACCAGCTCTGCTGTGATTCTCACTACATCGCGGTTCTTTCGCACGCTGCCACGCAGCACATACTTTACGCCCAGCTGCGCGCTGATCTCTCGTGCATCCGTCGTTCGTCCCTGGAATGCGATGGTCGAGTGTCGCGAGATAACCGACAGCCAGCGGTTACGAGCAAGGAGACGAATGATATCTTCCGTCAAGCCGTAGCTGAAGTAGTCGTTCTCCGGGTCATCCGATATGTTTTCGAACGGTATTACCGCTATGGACAACCGCGTAACGGCCTCTGCCCTGACGGTTTCCGAAACGATGTTCTCGAGGTTGGACACTTCGGCAGCGACGGAGACGGTAGTTGGAGCATTCGCCGGAACAATACTGCCCTCGCGAACAAGTTGAGTGCCTTCCCCATATGACTCCGGCGTTTCGACGATCCGAACAGGCCCCACGAACCGAAAACCGCGCTTGTGCAATGTTCGAATGAGCGACTGGTCGTTGCCGTTGTCACCGAGTGCTCGCCTGGCGGCGTTGATGCGGCTGCTGAGCGCAGCCTCGGAGATGATTCGGCCCTGCCAGACGGCATCGATCAGCTCATCCTTGCTGACAATCCGATCATGGTTGCGCACGAGGTGAACGATAAGATCGAAAACCTGAGGTTCGATATGAATGAATTCACCGCGCCGGCGCAGCTCTTGCTGGCTGAGATCGACCTCAAACTCGGCGAACTGGTATTTCAATACGGCCTCCGGTGATGATCATGCGATCTCTATTCCTCATCCCAATAGATCGCAGGAAACACGCATGCCAAGGAAACCAGGCGTTCCGAACCGGGAGCACTGGTTGAGAGAGGTCCGAATTTTATCGACGGCTCAGCCCTCGTTCAATACCGGTGTCTCGGCAGATGGATGCCTTCGAAGCGGACGTCGGTGAATAGTAATTCTGCCGCTCGCGTTACTGCGCCATCGCCAGGATGCCGCCGGCGAACGCGTGCCAGGCCTGCGTGGTGCTGATCGGCACGTTGAGCAGCTTGATCGCGATGAGCACGAGGCCGCCGATCACATAAACCGCATGCGGCTTTCCACGCGTGCGCCAGTCATGCACGATGGCGACCACCAGCAGCAGGTAGGCGACGAAGGCGGGCGGGATCGCCATGGCGACGGGCGGCGGGCCGGGCGGTCCGGGAGGCGCCAGGAATGTCATGAACCAGCGCGCGACGGCGGCATCCAGAATCGAGATGCCCGCCAGCAGCATCAGCCGCTTGTGCATGTCGGGCCGGCGCACCATGGCGATGCCGATCGCAAAAACCACGGCGAAGAACAGGATGCCGCTCCACGGCACGATCGCGAAAGCGATGCCCCCGGCGGTTTGTCCGACCGCGGCGGATTGCTTCATCATGGTGACACCAGCGGTGAAGCCGAAGATGGTCATCGCGGTCGCCAGCGATGCGCCAATGATTCCGACCGAGCGATGCCGTGCGACCTGGCCGGAGGCCGGAAGCCAGGCCTGGTACACGAAGTATAGCGACCAGGCAAAGAACACGATGCCGTGGACATGGATTGACGGCGGCGCCGAGAATTTTCCCGCCGCCAGAGGCAGGAAAAAGGTCGGGGCAAAGCCAAGGAAAGCGACGGCTGCGCAGGCGAGCGCCATGCTGAAATAAAAATATCGCGCAGGCGACGCCACTACGGCGCTTGCGCGACGATCATCAATGAACGTTGTCATAGTGATTGAGTCTCTCGCAGGTGCAAAAGGTTCATTGCCTGTTTACAGCCTGCGAAGGGCGTCGGTTCGTGAACTGGATCACTAACCCCCAAATCCACCTTCATCGAGGAACAGCCGTTCCTCGACGGTGGTCTCGCGCCCGAGAATCGCATTGCGATGGGGAAACCGGCCAAAGCGCTTGATGATATCGCGGTGGCCGATGGCATAGGCGAGGCTTTTCTGATCGCCGAGCGCACGACACAGCTCGACGCATCGCTGCTGTTCCGCCAGGACTTCTGAGTGGTTGAACGGCAGATACAGGAAGAGACGCAGGTCTGCATCGATGTGCCGGTCGTGGCCGGCTGCAAGCGCGGCCTTGGCGATTTCGAGCGCTTTGTCGTCGCTTGCATAGACGCGCGCTGTGCCACGAAAAGCGTTGCGCGGAAACTGGTCGAGCAGGAGGACCAGCGCCAATGCGCCCCCCGGCGTCCGCTGCCAGTGATCGAGACCGCCGCGGCAGGCCGCTTCATGGGTATCAAGGAATGCCTCGCGAAACTGGCGGTCGAACCCTTCGTCTTTGGTGAACCAGCACGTCGGCCCGGCCTCGCTCCAGAAGGCGATGATATCGGAGGGGCGCGTCGGTGCGGCCGTGACGTTGCTGTCAGTTTGCTGTCCTGCCGCCATGGATTCCTGCCCTTCGTGCCTCTTTGCTGCGCCGCTCGCGTGGATATCGGGTCTGTTTTGACCGCATGCAAGCCGGGCAGGTCGCGCGGGGCGCGACCGGAAGTCCCGGCACGCCAACCCGATGCCGCCTTGTTTCCGCCGGAATCTGCCGGTGCGCGATGTACGCCGTTGGTGTTACGGTCGAATGATGCCGATGGTCTGCCGGGCTGCGCTTGGGATTGCGATCACGTTGGTGCTGTCGGCGCTGGCGCATGCGGCGTTTGCCGCCGGTGCCGAGCCCGACAAGGATCCGCAATTCGATGCCGCGCAGTGTCTCGCCGCCGTCGCAGCGGTTGAAGACGACAAGGTCCTGGCGCTGTGCGGCCCGCTGCTCGCTCACGAGAAGTTGGCGAAGGCCGATCGCATCAAGGTGCTGATTGCCCGCGCGGGCGTGTTCGAGCGCAGGGAGAAGTACAGCGACGCGATCGACGATTTCGATACCGTGTTGCGGCTCGATCCCACGCTGGCCAACGCCTACAATGCGCGCGGCGAGCTCTGGCGCAAGAAGGGCAGTGGACCGAAGGCGGTAGCGGATTTCGCCGCGGCGCTGAAGCTCAACCCGGATCATGCTGCGGCGAAGGCCAACCATCGATCGCTGGCGCAGGAGTTGGAGCGCCTCGGCGCGCTGAAAGCGGTCGCCGGCAAGCCGAGCTTCAATTGCGCCGCCGCGCGCCATCAGGTCGAAAAGGCGATCTGCGCCAGCCCCGAGCTCGCCGACCTCGATCGCGAGGTTCACGGCTCTTACGTCCGGGTGATCGAGGAAGCGCGCGACCCGCGCGAGGTGCGTACGCTGCGGCGCCAGCAGGACCAGTTCATTGCCCGCCGCAATGCCCGGTTCGGCAAGCCCGGCTACGACCTGCAAAAGGCCATGCGCGAGCGGCTGCAAGAGATCAACGGGGTCGACGGGTACTAAGCATGATCCGGACGCGAAGCGCCGGGTTAGCGCGAAGTGGGCATCGGTTTTCCGGATAAGACCATGCTCAAAGATGTCCTACTCACCTAATGTCGCAGGGTTTTCGGCTTGAAACCCCAGGCCATCCCGTGACAATGACGCCTTAGGAAAATGCGTCTGAATTGATCCCGGTCATGGCCGGACGCGCCGCGGCCGTTCAGCTGTCCGGGACATCAGAGGAAACGAGCCCATGAACATCCACGAGAAGAGCCGGTATCACGAAGTCTACGCGCGCTCGCTCGCCGATCCCGAAGGGTTTTGGGCCGAGGCGGCGCGGGAGATCGACTGGATCGAGCCGGCGAAGAAGATCTTCGATCCCACGATTGGCGTCTATGGTGCCTGGTTTGCCGGTGCCGTGGTCAACACCTGCCACAACGCGCTCGACCGTCATGTCGCCGGCGGCCGCGCCGATCAGGTCGCGCTGATCCACGATTCCCCACTCACGGGCAGCGTCACCAAATTCACGTATGCCGAGCTGCTGCATGAGGTGAAGACGCTCGCCGGCATCATGCAGGACTTTGGCGTCGCCAAGGGCGATCGCGTCATCCTCTATATGCCGATGGTGCCGGAAGCGGTGGTGGCCATGCTCGCCTGCGCGCGTATCGGCGCTGTTCATAGCGTGGTGTTCGGCGGCTTTGCCGCGAAAGAGCTGGCCACCCGTATCGACGATGCCAAGCCGAAACTGATCTTCTCGGCGAGCTGTGGCGTCGAGCCCGGCCGCATCGTGCAGTACAAGCCGTTGCTGGACGAAGCGATCCAGCTTGCCGGCGCAAAGCCGTCCACCTGCATCATCCTGCAGCGGCCGCAACAGGCGTGCGATCTCGTCGCCGGCCGCGACCACGACTGGGCGGCGCTACGCAAGAACGCGATCGCCGCCAGCAAGTCGGCGGATTGCGTGCCCGTGCTCGCCACCGATCCGCTCTACATCCTCTACACCTCCGGCACCACAGGCATCCCCAAGGGCGTGGTGCGCGACAATGGCGGGCATCTGGTTGCGCTGAAATGGTCGATGTTCAATCTCTACGGCGTCAAGCCCGGCGAGGTGTGGTGGTGCGGCTCTGACATCGGCTGGGTGGTCGGCCACAGCTACATCGTCTACGGCCCGCTGATCCATGGAGCGACCACCATCATGTATGAGGGCAAGCCGGTCGGCACGCCCGATGCCGGCGCGTTCTGGCGGCTGATTGCCGAGCACAAGGCGGTCGCGCTGTTCACCGCACCAACCGCGTTCCGCGCCATCAAGAAGGAAGACCCGGACGGCAAGTTCATCCGGCAATATGACCTGTCGAAATTCCGCACGCTGTTCCTGGCCGGCGAGCGCGCCGATCCGCCGACGGTGGAATGGGCGGAAGCGCATCTGAAGGTGCCCGTCATCGACCATTGGTGGCAGACCGAAACCGGCTGGTGCATCGCCGGCAATCCGATGGGGCTCGGCATGCTGCCGGTGAAGCACGGCTCGCCGACCGTGCCCATGCCGGGCTATCAGGTCGACGTGGTGGATGAAGCCGCCAAGCCGGTGCCTGCAGGCACCATGGGCTCGATCGTGATCAAGCTGCCGATGCCGCCGGCCTGCCTGCCGACGCTGTGGCAGCAGGACGCGCGCTTCAGGGAAGCCTACCTCACGGAGTTTCCCGGCTACTACAAGACCTCGGACGCTGGCTACAAGGACGAGGACGGCTATGTCTGGGTGATGGGCCGCACGGACGACATCATCAATGTCGCCGGCCATCGCCTCTCCACCGGGGGCATGGAGGAGATCCTCGCGTCGCACCCTGACGTCGCCGAATGTGCCGTGCTCGGCATCAAGGACGCCATCAAGGGCGAGGTGCCATGCGGCTTCCTGGTGCTGAAGGCGGGCGTGACGCGCAAGCCCGCGGAAATCGAAAAGGAGATCGTCGCGCTGGTGCGCGAGCGATTGGGGCCTGTGGCCGCCTTCAAGCTTGCGATCACCGTCGGCCGCCTGCCGAAGACGCGTTCGGGAAAAATCCTGCGCGGCACGATCAAGAAGATCGCCGATGGCGAAAGCTGGACCATGCCGGCGACGATCGAGGACCCGAAGGTGCTGGACGAGATCGGCGAGGCGCTGAAGGGCAGGGTGTGACTATGCCCCGTCATTCCGGGGCGATGCGAAGCATCGAACCCGGAGTCTCGAGGTTCCGGGTTCGCTCGCTGATGCGAGCGCCCCGGAATGACGCCAATGCGGAAATGCCTTGATTTCGATGGATTGCCGGGTCAAGCCCGGCCTGACGAAATGAAGAGACGGACAAAGAGAATGCGTCTTCCCCTCGCACTCCTGCTTATCGCCCCGCTTCTCGCCGGCTGTCTCGAACGCGGCCAACCCGTCATGGCCGATACGTCGGCCGATGACGACGCCTTCTGTCGCGCCAACAACGTTGCGCCGGGCTCAACCGAATATGTCAATTGCCGCAAGAACCGCGACGTCCAGCGCGGCAATGCCAACGCACGCACCGATCGCGCCCAGCGAAACCTCGCCGAGCAGATGCTGAACAATCCGGTGCGGCCGTAATCGCGTGATCCGAGCAAAAGTGGAGGCCATCATGAATGAAGACAGTTTCAACGGCAGCCTGCGCGGCTTCCTCAAGAAGGTCGGCATCACCTCGCAGCGCGAGATCGAGAAGGCGGTGCGCGACGCGATCGCGGCCGGCAAGCTCAAGGGCAACGAAAAACTGCCGGCCAAGATGGTGCTCACCATCGGCGGCGTCAGCCTGACGCATGAGATCACGGGCGAGATTGAGCTGGGCTGAGTGGATTTTTCGAATCCTTCCCCGTGGCGGGATGTGCGCGAAGCGCCGGTTGAGACAGGGGCCGGTCGTGCCGCTCACGTTTCGAATCGGTGCTATAAGTCGGGCATGGAACCGATTGCAATCAAGCTGCTGGGGTTTGCCGCCGCAACGTGCACAACCCTCGCCTATGCTCCGCAGTTCATCAAGGTCTGGCGAACCCGCTCCACGGAGGATATCTCGCTGGGCATGTTCCTCGTCATGCTGCTCGGCCTCGTACTTTGGCTGCTATACGGTCTGTTTTCCGGCGATGTCCCCCTCATCATCGCGAATGCCATAACGACCGTCCTGGCGGGCGGAATCCTGTTCATGAAGCTGAAGTACGGTTAGGCGCGCGGTTTCGCCCAAAACAAAAACGCGGCCGGTTGCCCCGCCGCGTTTTCCAAACTCAAACCAGCCATGAGGAGCGCTATTCCTCCTCCGCCTTCTTGCCGCCGATGTTCTTCAGCTTGGCGAACACGGCATCGACGTTGAGATCGTCGTTGCTCTTCCCGGCCGGCTCCAGCTCCGGCTCCTTGCGGGTGGTCTCGGAGGCCGGCAGCAGCGTCGCGCCGCCGTAGTTGGCGGGCACCGGCTTTTCCTTGGCGGCGCGCTGCACCTCGAAATCGAGCTCGATCTGCGAGCATAGGCCAAGCGTCACCGGGTCCATCGGCGTCAAGGTCGAAGCATTCCAGTGGGTACGATCGCGCACGCTGGCGATCGTGGTCTTGGTGGTGCCGACGAGGCGCATGATCTGCGCGTCCTTCAATTCGGGATGGTTGCGCACCAGCCAGAGGATCGCGCTCGGGCGCTCATGGCGGCGCGACACCGGGGTGTAGCGCGGGCCCTTGCGCTTGGCGGCGGGCGGCAGCACCACCTTGCTCTGCTCGAGCTTGAGGCGATACTCCGAATCCTTTTCGCCCTTTTCGATCTCCTCGCGGGTCAGCTGCCCGTTGGAAATCGGGTCCATGCCCTTGATGCCCTGGGCGGCGTCGCCGTCGGCAATGGCGCGGATCTCCAGCGGGTGCATCTTGGTGAAATCGGCGACCTGGTCGAAGGTCAAAGCGGTATTATCAAGCAGCCAGACGGCCGTCGCCTTCGGCATCAGCGGCGCGTTGCTCATGGCAAATCTCCTTTGCGCTTCGCCCACCTCTTCGGAGGCGAAGCCTTTGGTCATCGGCGATGACGGGAATTCCGCCCTATATAAGCCCTGAGGGGCAAAAGGCGCAATCCCTGAGGAAAAGTGCCTTGACACAGGCCAAAACCGGTCCCAAGTCCTTACCCAAACAGGCCGTTCCCCGCCCGCCGGCTGGGGGTGATTCGGTCCCGGGAATTGCCCCAAATGTCAGCCAAACCAGACCTTAGAATCGTGCTTTGTTCTCCCCGCGGCTTCTGTGCCGGGGTGGTGCGGGCCATCGACACCGTGGAACGGGCCCTTTCCATCTATGGGGCCCCCGTCTACGTCCGCCACGAGATTGTCCATAACAAGTATGTCGTCGACAGCCTGAAGACCAAGGGCGCGATCTTCGTCGAGGAATTGGAAGAGATTCCCGATAATACCAACGCCCCGGTGGTGTTCTCCGCCCACGGGGTTCCGAAGTCGGTTCCCGCCGAAGCCAAGTCGCGCAATTTCTTCTCGCTGGATGCGACCTGCCCGCTGGTGACCAAGGTGCACCGCGAGGCCGCCATCCATTTCAAGCGCGGCCGCGAAATCCTCTTGATCGGCCATTCGCATCATCCGGAAGTGGTCGGCACACTCGGCCAGTTGCCGGCTGGCGCGATCACGCTGGTCGAGACCGCGGAGGACGCGAAGACCTTCGAGCCGAGGGACCCTAACAACCTCGCCTTCGTGACGCAGACCACGTTGTCGATCGACGACACCAAGGAGATCGTGGAAATCCTCAAGGGCCGTTTCCCGAACATCTCCGGTCCGCACAAGGAAGACATCTGCTACGCCACCACCAACCGCCAGCTCGCGGTGAAGAAGGTGGCCCCCGTCGTCGATGCGCTGATCGTGGTCGGTGCGCCGAACTCGTCCAACTCGCAACGCCTGCGCGAAGTCGCCGAGCGCGAGGGCTGCAGCATTTCGGTGCTGGCGCAGCGCGCCAGCGACATCGACTGGAAGCGTTTTGAGGGCATCAAGAGCCTCGGTATCACGGCGGGCGCCTCCGCGCCGGAAGTGATCGTCGAGGAGATCATGGGCGCCTTCGCCGAGCGATACGAGTTGCATGTGGAGACGGTCTCGGCCGCGGAAGAGAACGAGTTCTTCCCGCTGCCGCGTTCGGTGCGGCCAGACGCAGCATAAGGCAGCGTACTAGTGCGGCGGATTTGAAGTTCCTCGGTATTTGACGCGAGCGCAGTAGGAACTTCAAATCCATAAGCCGCACCAGCACTAAAATCATTTGTAGTGTCCCTTTGATCCCGAAGTTCGCATCAGAGGGTCCGCGAGGGCGAGCGAACTTCGGGATCGGACCCTACATGGCGGTTTACACTGACGTCGCCGCCGAAGAGCTTGCGGAATTCCTCAAGGGTTACGACATCGGCGAATTGCTCTCCTACAAGGGCATCGCCGAGGGCGTCGAGAACTCCAATTTCCTGATGCACACTTCAAAGGGTGCCTACATCCTCACGCTCTATGAAAAGCGCGTGGCGGAAGGCGACCTGCCGTATTTCCTGTCGCTGATGGCGCATCTGGCCAAGCACGGCGTGAGCTGCCCGCAGCCGGCGAAGAACAGGAACGGCGCGGTCTATTCCACGCTTGCGGGGCGGCCTGCGGCAATCATCAATTTCCTCGAAGGCATGTGGCCGCGCCGGCCGAATGCGGCGCATTGCGCCGGGGTCGGCGAGGCGCTCGCCAGGATGCACCTTGCGGGGCGCAACTTTCCGCTGTTCCGCGCCAATCCCCTGTCGGTCTCCGGCTGGCATCAACTATTCGATCGCGCCGCCGATCGCGCCGACAATGTGCAGGCCGGCCTTCGCGATTTCATCGCGCGTGAGCTGGAGCATCTCGAGGCGCGCTGGCCGAGCGACCTGCCGGTCGGCGTCATCCATGCCGATTTGTTTCCGGACAACGTGTTCTTCCTCGGCGACAAGCTGTCCGGCCTGATCGACTTCCCGTTCTCCTGCAACGACATTTTGGCCTATGACGTTGCGATCTGCCTCAATGCCTGGTGCTTCGAGCCCGATCATTCCTTCAACGTCACCAAGGCGCGCGCGCTGCTCAATGCCTATGGCCGCACGCGGCCTCTGTCGGAGGCGGAGCAGAAAGCGCTGCCGCTGCTGGCGCGGGGCGCGGCGCTGCGCTTCCTGCTGACGCGGCTGGTCGATTTCCTCAATGTCCCCGAGGGCGCGCTGGTGAAGCCAAAGGACCCGGCAGAATATGTCCGCAAGCTGCGCTTCCAGCAGGGCGTCGCCAGCCTGAACGATTACGGCGTCACGCCGGCGGGATGCGCGGCGTGAGCGCAAAGCCTCACGTGACGATCTTCACCGACGGTGCCTGTTCCGGAAATCCCGGTCCTGGCGGCTGGGGCGCGATCCTGCGCTTTGGCGACGTCGAGAAAGAGTTGAAGGGCGGCGAGGCGCACACCACCAATAACCGCATGGAATTGATGGCGGCGATCTCGGCGCTGGAGGCGCTGAAGAAATCCTGCGTGGTCGACCTCACCACCGACAGCCAGTATGTCCGTCAGGGCATCACCGGCTGGATCCACGGCTGGAAGAAGAATGGCTGGCGCACCGCGGACAAGAAGCCGGTGAAGAACGCCGAGCTGTGGCAGCGGCTCGATGCCGCGCTGAAGCCGCACGAAGTGCGCTGGCACTGGATCAAGGGCCACGCCGGTCACGCCGAAAACGAGCGCGCCGATCAATTGGCGCGCGAGGGCGTGGCGATGGCGCGGCTGAAGGCGTAGTCCCAAACTGCCATCGAAGGCGGGCGATCCGAAGCCAGAGGTCATTGTGCGGCCCGTTGTAGCGGGCACGCTTCTATATCCAAGTGGTCAGCTCCCGATATGAATTCACAAGAGCGGCTTGGGTCAATCTCCCAGCCATATGGATTAATTAGATCGTGGCGGAGCTGACTCCCCTTGAGGTGCAGAGCCCAGACGCCGCCGGCTAGAGGGTTGCTCAATCCCCGGCGGATGCGCTCATCAAGGGCTCCGCCTGGAACGATGGGCATTACAATGTCAGACAATTGGTACGACCGAGATCCCGTGGGTAGGATAGGGACCACGTATCCAATGGGCTTTTCGACCAACAGAAAAGTAGCGGGCTGGAGCAACGCGTGAGGTAGATGCGGTCGATAGGGGTCTGACCAAGACCTGCGGAACCAATCCGCAGGCTGCGACCATGCCACGATCGCGAATGCAAAAAACACGAAGGGCAGTGCCGCCGTGGAAGTTTTGCGCGGATGGATTAGCTCGATGATTTTAGACAGCAAGAGTACGATTAGCGGTGCGACCAGGAGCTCCAAGCCGATCGCATAACGGTGTATGGCAAACATGAAGAGCCATGTTCCGTACGCTGAAAAGAAGAAGACGATAAATTGCTTGTCTCGCCGTCCAAAGACGTCGGCTCGCAAGTAACGGGCGACGATCACAAGGATAAACATCAAAACGAAGGCAGTCGCGAATCGTGGATCGCGGAAGGCCCATTCGGAGGATCGATGGTCGCCGATCAGCCAATAAAATGGATAGAGGGCAGCGTCCAACACGCTACGCGGAAGAAACCGCACATCCGCTATGGAGCCTAACGGAGCTTCCGGGGACCGAAATATCGAGTTGTAGAAAGGAAAAACAGGGTTCCCAAATTGCTTCCAAAGGAAGAATGCCCATGCACCGCCTGTGATGATTCCACCAATTGCGCTGCCAACCGCGAACAAGGCCGTCGATAGAAGCGCTCGGGATGCAAACAGCAGCGAAACAATCGCACCGATCAAATAGGTCGCATTGGTCAATTTCAGCCCGACCGCTCCTCCCATCAATATCCCTGCCAGAATGAGACGCGCATCCGGCTTTTCACTGCCGACCAAAATCAGCAGAACAGCAGCAATTATCGGAATTGAGGTCAGAATGTCTGCGAAGCTGGTACCAACTTCGGAAAGGGTCATGGGACCAGTAGCAGCAATCGCAAGTGATGCTCCGATCGTCCAGAAAGTCGATTTGTCTCGCAAGAGCGTTCGAGCAAGCCAATAGACTGCGATCAGGTTTAGTCCATGGATGGCACCTAGCAAGACTCCCCAGAAAGGAGGGCCGACGAAGTGCCGCAGAATGTACGCCGGAACGTAGACAATCGGATTTAGAAACGTCTGGAAACCACCGGGCGCGACGTCAATGTCGAAGCGACCATTCAAGACGGCGAAGGCGCCGTATTCGTGATAATTGCGCCAATCCCAGTTGATATCTTCCCCGGAAAAGTAGGAGTACGCACCTCCAGCAAAGACTGCCAGCAAGATGATGAGGAACGAGACGACATTTTTGCGTGCGGCCCGGAATGCCAGAAAACGAACACTTGGCATAAGCGAATCGACTGGGCGTTCGAACCTCAGGTCGCTCATGATTCGTTGGGACCATCAGTGCGGCTAAGGGCTGATCCAAAAGCTAGGAGCGTGTACTCGATGGTTCGACCGAAGCTCTCTGCGGCGAAGGGCTTTTGCCAAATTCGGACCATTGCGAACGATGATGTGACACAAGTAAATCTTCCGCTAATTCGCCCGCGCCCCGGAAACAAAAAAGGCCCCCGAGCGGGGGCCTTTGATGCCTCAAGGGATCGATTACTTGAGCGAGCTGTTGATGTTGTTGAACTTGGTGTTCAGGTTGCCGCCGAGACCGTTCACAGCGGCAATGATCGCCAGCGAGATGCCGGCAGCGATGAGGCCGTATTCGATGGCGGTGGCGCCCGACTCGTCCTTCAGAAAGCGAGTCACAATCGTTTTCATGGTCATACTCCAGTTGACGCGTTACACAGAACTAACGTGGTCGCGTGGGGGCGTGACCGCACTTCGACCATTTCGGGAACCTAGGCCGCAGAAATTTCGTCACGGTTAATCGGAACACCGAAATCCGACTGTAGGCCCGACTTCTGAACTAGCGTGAATGTTTGGCTAACGCCGCCGCCAAATCTTTATGTATTGGCGAGCCGGATAGGGTGGAGAATATCGCCGGGCTCCATCATCCGGTTCCTACGGAGTAACGTGATTTTTCGGTTTCTTAGCAGGAGAAGACTAACAATCTCCTGCGCCTTTGCACTTTAAATTGTGAAGGCTAATACTAACGATTTAGAATTGATTGACGGCAGCGTGTTACCCGACCACGCGATCTTTCGGGGCCTCGAAGGCCTCCGCCCTCGATGCCTACCGGCGCGGACGGCAGCTTCCTGGGAGCGGTCCGGTCCTTCCGCGGGCAGCGCCTTGGCTGGAGCAGCGTTTCGAGCGGGCGGGCCGGCCTTGCAGCGCGGTCCGCCCCTCCCTTGGCCCCTTGCAGCCCCGGCGCGACGCTCCTCGAAAATCCCCGGCTTGACCGGGCGACTCTTGCGAGTTTGGCCCGGGCGAGACGAGCAGTGGCTTACAGTTGTCCGAGCAGCGTGTCGCCGCCGGAGACCTCGACCTTGCCCGGGGCGGGCTCGAGGTTGAGCTTCTTCACGACGCCGTCCTCGACCACCATCGAATAGCGCTTGGAGCGGATGCCCAGGCCATTGGCGGAGGCGTCGAGCTCGAGGCCGATCGCCTTGGTGAAGTCGGCATTGCCGTCGGCGAGGAAGGTGGCCTCGTCGCGCTGGTCGGTGTCGCGCTTCCAGGCGTTCATCACGAAGGCGTCGTTGACCGACACGATGGCGATGGTGTCGACGCCCTTGCCCTTGATGGCATAGGCGTTGAGGAAGATGCTCGGCAAATGCATCTTGTGGCAGGTGCCGGTATAGGCGCCGGGCACGGCGAACAGCGCCACCTTCTTGCCCTTGAAAATGTCGTCGGTGGTTTTGACCTGCGGACCTTCCGCCGTCATCACGCGAAATTTCGCTTCCGGCAGCCTGTCGCCAACTTGGATCGCCATCGTAATTCTCCCCTAAATGAGCCGGTGTGTCTTAGAGCATTTTTGCAGCGGGGGGAAACCACTTCACCAGGGTGTGATAAGGGGTTTGCGCATTTCTGGCCACGATTGCGAGGAGCGAAAGCGGCAAAGCAATCCACCTGTCCCCGCGGGGTCTGGTGGATTGCTTCGCTGACGGCATTGACGGGGAGGGCCCTCAGGCCGCAGCCGCCTTCTTCTCGTCGCGCAGCTCGCGGCGCAGGATCTTGCCGACATTGGTCTTCGGCAGGTCGGTCCTGAACTCGATCTGCTTCGGCACCTTGTAGGCCGTAAGCTGCGTGCCGCAGTACTTGATCACGTCCTCGGCGGTGAGGTTCGGGTCCTTCTTGACCACGAAAGCCTTCACCGCTTCGCCGGACTTGGCGTCCTCGACGCCGATCACGGCGCATTCCAGCACGCCGGGATGGGCGGCGATCACGTCCTCGATCTCGTTCGGGAAGACGTTGAAGCCGGAGACCAGGATCATGTCCTTCTTGCGGTCCACGATCTTGGTGTAGCCGCGCTCGTCCATCACGCCGATATCGCCGGTACGGAAGAAGCCATCCGCCGTCATCACATTCGCGGTTTCCTCCGGCCGATTCCAGTAACCAGCCATCACCTGCGGACCCTTGGCGCAGATTTCGCCGCGCTCGCCGAGCGGCACTTCCTTGCCGTCGTCATCGCGGATCGAGATGTAGGTCGAGGGCACCGGAATGCCGATCGAGCCGGAGAACGCGTCGGTGTCGGCCGGGTTGCAGGTCAGCGTCGGCGAGGTCTCCGACAGGCCATAGCCTTCCGACAGCGCGCAGCCGGTGGTTTTCAGCCATTTCTCGGCGACTGCTTTTTGTGTCGCCATGCCGCCGCCGAACGAGGTCTTCAGCTTGGAGAAGTCGAGCTTGTCGAAGCCGGGCGTGTTGAGGAGGCCGTTGTAGAGCGTGTTGACCGCCGGGAAGGAGTTGACCTGGTACTTCTGCAGCTCCTTGACGAAGCCCGGCATGTCGCGCGGGTTCGGGATCAGGAGGTTGACGCCGCCGGCGCGCACCGCGAGCAGGAAGCACGCGGTCAGCGCGAAGATGTGGTAGAGCGGCAGCGCGCAAACGATGAAGAGCTGGTCGACATGCGGCGGCTTCTTCAGCGCGGGCTGTAGCCAGGCGTCGTTCTGCAGGACATTGGCGAGAATGTTGCGGTGGAGCAGCGTCGCGCCCTTGGAGACGCCGGTGGTGCCGCCGGTATATTGCAGGAAGGCGACGTCCTCGCGGGTCAGCTGCGGCTTGTTCAGCTTCATGCTGCGGCCGGCGGCGAGCGCATCGTTGAAAGCGACGGAGCCCGGGATCGAGTAGGGCGGCACCATCTTCTTCAGCTTGCGCACCACAAGGTTGACGATCACGCCCTTGAATCCGAGCAGGTCGCCCATGCTGCCGACGATGACGTGCTTGACCGAAGTCCTTGCGATCACCTGCTGCACGGTGGTGGCAAAATTCTCCAGCACGATGATGGCTTCGGCGCCGGAGTCCTTGAGCTGATGCTCGAGCTCGCGCGGGGTATAGAGCGGATTGACGTTGACGACAGTGTAACCGGCGCGCAGCACGGCGGCGGTGGACACCGGATATTGCAGGACGTTTGGCATCATCAGCGCGACGCGAGCGCCTTTGGCAAGACCCTTGCTCTGCAGGTAGGCGCCGAGCGCCTTCGACATCTCGTCGAGGTCGCGATAGCTGATCGACTTGTCCATGCAGATGAACGCCTTGCGGTCGGCGAACTTCGCAAAGCTCTCTTCGAGCAATTCGACCAGCGACGAATATTGGGCGACGTCGATATCGGACGGCACGCCGGCTGGATATTGCTTGAGCCAGATACGCTCCATGGGTCTCTCCCCTCGATTTTCGGATTTGTTGCGTTTGCCGCCGGTTATGTCATCCGGACCGCCTTGTTTCTGACAGTATTGGCAATGCAGCCGCAGATGGCAAGCGCCTGCGCGTTATCGACGCATTGGCCGAAACATGCGCAAACACGGTTGATGGCGGCAAAGCCGCTCAAATCGCGGGCAGGGGCGTTATGCGATCAGCCGGCCGGCTTGGCTTCAGACTTGGGCCTGGCGGTCGCCGCCGGCTTGGCCGCTGCAGCGGGCTTGGCAGTTGCGGCTGGCTTGGTGGCGGCCGGCTTTGCCGCCGTCGCGGCCGCAGGCTTTGCGGCAGCTTCCGGCTTGGCCGCGGCGTGCTGCACCTTGGGCTTCGCCCCGGCGGGCTTCTGCTCCGGCTTGGCGGCGGTGCGGGACTCAGCCGCTTTTGGCTCGGCGGCGCCGTTCGGCTTCTTTGCCACCCGCGTGCGCTTGCCGCGCTTGCTCGTCTGCTTGTCGGCATCCGTCGCCACGGCAGCGATCAGCGCCGCGCCAGTCTTCTTCGGCCCGGTATAGACCACCATCGGCTCGCCGGCCGGGACGTCCTGCAGCAGCACTTCGGAAGCCTTCGGCATCGGTGCCTGCAGGCCGGCAGTGAAGAAGGTCATGCCGCTCTCGCCGCCGGAGGCGCTGCCGCTGGCGGCAACTGTCGTGGAGTCCGCGTCCTCGTCGGTCGCCGGCCGCTTGCGCTTGCCGCCGCACATCTCGTCGCGCAGGTTCGGCGGCGAGGCATCGATCGGCGCGAGGCTGTCGACCGTGCCCATCGCGGGCCGCAGCCATGACAGGCCGGTATTGCTGAAGCCGCGCTCCAGCAGCTGCGCGGCGCGCACCGCGCGCGCCTGGCCCGAAGACGAGCCGAGCACGACCGCGATCAGCCGCTTGCCGTTGCGCGTCGCTGAAGCGACGAGGTTGTAGCCGGAAGCGCAGATGAAACCGGTCTTGAAACCATCGGCGCCGGGATAACGGCCAATCAGCTTGTTGAAGTTGTTGGTGGTCCTGCGGCCAAAGCGAATGGCCGGGATGTGCATGAAGTATTCGTATTCCGGCAGGTCGCGGATCACGGCGCGGGCTAGGATCGCAAGATCACGCGCGGAAGTGACCTGGCCGTCCGCCGGCAAGCCGTTCGGATTGACGTAGCTGGTCTGCGTCATGCCGAGCCGCTGCGCGGTCTGGTTCATCATGGCGGAGAAGCCATCGATCGAGCCGCCGACGCCTTCGGCAAGCACCACCGCCATATCGTTGGCCGACTTCACCATCATCATGGCGAGCGCGTTCTCGACGGTAACCAGCGTGCCCGGCTTGAAGCCCATCTTCGACGGCGACTGTGAGGCCGCTACCGGCGAGACCGTCAACGTCTGCTCCAGCGACAGGCGGCCTTCCTTGACCGCCTTCAGCGTCACATAGGCGGTCATGATCTTGGTGACGGATGCGGGATACCACGGCATCGTCGCGTTATCGGCCTGCAGCACGCGGCCGCTATCGGCCTCGACAACGAGCCACGCTTCGGCGCGCGCGGCGCCGGACAGAGCCACAGCACACGCCGCGACAGCAATGAATTTCAGCGGCGAATTGCCGAGCAGCGAACGAATGAATTGCACAATCCGATTCCGGTCCTTTGAGAACCCGCCTCATTTTCTTGAGGAGGTCCCTTCCATCTGACTTTCGGGTTTCAAGCGTGTCCGGCGCCGCAGCTCACGGCCGCTCGCAACCTATACCGGCTTGCCCTTTGAGAACAGAGGCTTGCGCTCGTAATTCGTGGACGAAAATGGGCGCAATTTCGACAGCTTCAGCCGGGAATTTTACTGCTCTTTGTCTTCGGCGTTTCGACCGCGGCCCGTCCCTGCTCCTGCACCATGAACTGGGCGCGCGCGAGTTCCGCGAAACGGCCGCCTTTGGCGACGAGTTCATCGAAAGTTCCGCTTTCGATCACGCGTCCGTTGTCGAACACGAGGATCTTCGTGGCGTTTCGGATGGTGGAGAGCCGGTGCGCGATCACGAAGGTGGTGCGCCCCTTCATCACTTCGTCGAGAGCGGCGTTGACCTTGGCCTCGGTCACCGCATCGAGGGCGCTGGTCGCCTCATCCAGGATCAGGATCGGCGGGTCCTTCAGCAGCGCGCGCGCGATCGACAGCCGCTGGCGCTCGCCGCCGGACAGCATGCGGCCGCGCTCGCCGGCATGGGTGTCGAATTTCTTCTCGCCGCGCTCGATGAATTCCAGTGCCTGCGCCCGCGAAGCGGCAAGCCGTAGCTCCTCATCCGTCGCATCGGGTTTCCCGACGCGAAGGTTTTCGGCGATCGAACGGTTGAACAGCAGCGCTTCCTGGAACACGACGCCGATATTCCGCCGCAGCGCCGTCAACTTCAGTGCGCGGACGTCCATGCCATCGATCGAGATGATGCCGGATTGTGGATCGAAGGCGCGGTGCAATAGCGCGATTGCAGTCGATTTGCCGGCGCCAGTCGGGCCGACCAACGCGATGGTTTGGCCTGGCAGCGCCGTGAAGGACAGGTCCTCGATCGCCGGCCGCTTGCCGTCATAGGAGAAGGAGACGTCGTTGAATTCGACGAGGCCGGAAAGCCGCCCGGTGTCGACCGCGCCGGGCCGGTCGTGCACCGCAGGGACGGCATCGAGCACGTCGAAGAATTGCTTCAGGCGCGGCGCTTCCATGAACACGTTGTTGATGAAGCTCACCACCTGCTCGAGCTTCTGGATCAGCATGGTGGCGAACGAGACGAACATCACGATCTCACCCACGGTCGTTAGGCCCTTGCTGTGCAGCGCGATGCCGACGGTGAAGATCGCGAGCACGGTGATGGTAGTGGATGCGCGGGTGATCACGGTGACCAGCGCCCACCAGGAGAGAACGGGCATTTGCGCGGCCAGCAGCTTGTCGGCAACGAAGCGCAGCCCCTGCACCTCGGAATCGATGCGGACAAAGCTCTGCACCAGCGCGACATTGCCGAGCGCGTCGGATGCGCGCGCGGAGAGGTCGCTGTATTGCTCCTCGACCTCCATCTGCATGCCGTATGTCTTGCGCACCACCAGCGTGGTCAGGATCGTGAATACGACGCAGAGGGCGAACAGCAGGATCGCCAGCTGCCAGTTGATGTAGAGCGACAGCGGCAGCAGCACCACGACCGACATGATCGCGGCAAAATGCTCGCGGAAGAAGCCGAGCCACAGCCGCCACAGCGCGTCCGTGCCGCTGAGCATGGTCTTCATCAGCGTGCCGGAATGGGTGCCGGTGTGGAAGGTCAGCGGCAGCTGCAATATGTGCTCGAAATAATCGGTCAGCACCGCCTGGCGCTGGCGGTGCGCCAGCCGGTCGGCGTGCAGCGCCACCGCCGCGCTGCAGACGATGGTGAACAGGCCGAACGCCACCCAGGCCGCGAGCAGCGGCCACGGCGAATCCGTGGCGAACAGGCCAGTGACCGGCCGCCCCGACATCACGTCGACGATCTTGCCGAACAACACCGGCTCGGCGAACTGCGCGCCCGCCAGCAAGAGATTGGCGACCGCGAGGACCCAGCCAAGTCGCGCCTCCTTGCCTAGTAATTCGAGCACACGGGTATAGAGGCGGAGCATGGACATGCGGCAGGAACTCGCGAGGCGCAAGCGGAGTTCCCATCTAAGCAGGGATCAACAGGCGCGACTACCTATTTCCGCTGTTGACCTCATCCGCCGCCCTCATCCTCAGGAGCGCGCTTGCGCGCGTGTCGAAGGATGGCCACCGGCTACGTCGAGGGCCTTATCGTACTCCCGGCGATGCGATTCATCGTCCGGAGACGCCCGCGTTGTGGGCTCCTCACCGT
>DATEJC010000415.1:0-5651 GCA_035278345.1 Bradyrhizobium sp.
CCCGCGCTCGCGGTCTATGCAATGCGCAGCAAACGGGCGCCGCTGCCGCTCTGGGCGATCCTGATTGCCGGCGTGGGCGCCGGCATCACTCTGGTCTTCAAGCCGTTCTTCACGTTTCCAGCAGTCTTCTGCATCCTGTTCGCCGCCATCCGCTCCCGCTCCTGGATCACGCTCTTTGCGCCGGAGAACATCATCACGGCCGTGCTGGTGATAGCCGCCAGCGTCAGCACCTACATCTTCTATCCCGAATACTTCACGATCACCTATCCGCTCGTTCGCGATGCCTATTTGTCATGGTCGATGCCAGCGACAGTCGTCTTCCTGAACGAAGCGACGCTGATCTTTGCGATTGCGATGGTGTCGGTGCTGCTGGCCCGGCAGAAGAGTGAATCAGATCCCCTGTTGCTGGTGACTGTCCTCGCATCGGTCGGGTTTGCCATCTCGTTCTTCCTGCAGCGGCGCGGCTGGGCCTATCACTCCTATCCGATGGTTTCGGTGGCCTTGCTGGCGATGGGATACGTCCTGACGGGGGCGGCCGATGCCAAACCGCGCTCGCGGCGCGTCGAGCTTGCTTCTGGCTTCATGCTGGCGATGATCTTCGCCCTCGGCTTGCTGTGGTTCTACGCCGGCGTCCATGTCGGCCCGATCAGGCAGGCGGTCGAAGGCCTCAAGCCGCATCCGCGCATATTGGTGCTGAGCGGCGAGGCGGCGATCGGCCACCCACTGGTGCGCGACGTCGGGGGCGTCTGGGTTTCCCGTCAGGAAAATCTCTGGATCCGCGAATTCGTGCGGCTGACGCGCGAGCGAACGTCCGTTGACGCGGCGACCGATGCCAGACTCAACGATTATCTGGCGCTGGAACGCAAATGGCTGATCGAGGATTTCAAGAAGCTGCCGCCGGATCTCGTGCTGGTTGACAATCTGCGCAATGATTGGGGCGCCTGGGCGCGCGCGGATGCCGAACTGTCGCAGTTGCTCAAGCCGTATACGCTGGTCCGCTCGGTCGAGGGCATCGACATTCTGCGCCGTAACGATTAGCGCGCGGTTCGCTATTTCCGAGAAACGCCGATGATGAAGGTATAGGGCACGCGCGAATAATCGTCGCGAATGGCAAGGTTCACTTTTTCGAATGTGCGGCGAAGCAGCTGGTCGTAGCCGTCACGATCGCGGACAAATTCGCCGCGATCATTGTCGAGCAGCCACTTGGCGATGCGCGACTGGCCTTCGCGATAGCAGCCGTCGAGCGTGAACAGCACACCATCGCTCTTGAGGACGTCGCGGATGTCGGCGAGCGTGGGCTGCAGCTCATCGTCCCCGATATGGTGCAGCACGCCGTTCATCATGACGACGTCGGCGCCGGCGAATTCACGCGCGGCCGCGGCATCGAAATGGCGGCAATGAAACGTTCCGAGATGGCCGAATGCGCGCCTCGCATACGCAATGTAGGCTTCGTCGATGTCGAAGCCGGTATATTCGATGTCCTCGGGCAGGTGGCGTCGGATGTGGCCGGGCCCGCATCCGATATCGATCACCCGCATTCCCGGCCGCAGCGTCAGGTAATCGGCGATCGCCTTGACGCGGGCGCCGAAGAAGCCGCCGGCGTTCTGGTAGGCCTGATAGAGCGCCGGATGGCTCAGAAGCGCCTTCATCAGGATGCCTCGTCGTAGGTGCGGCTGCGCGCCTTGGGACCGGATTGGGCCAGCAGGGTCTTGAATGACGCTATTTCCACGTCGTCCCGGCCATCGGCGGCGCCGTTCGGTAGTCGCCCGCGCCGGTGGATGTGCGAGATCACGAACAGCGGACGGTTCTTCGACTGAATGTAGATGCGGCCGATGTATTCACCGATCAGCCCGAGTACGAGAAGCTGCACCGATGAGATCATCACGACCAGCAGCGTCAGGCTGGTCCATCCGGGCACGGTGCCGGAGAGCGCCCAACCGATGGCGGCGCCGATGCCGACGAAGGTGAGGACGGTGGTCAGCAGTGCGCCGACATAGGTGGCGATCCGCAGTGGCACCATCGAGAAGCTGACTAATGCATCCGCCGCGAAGCCGATCATCTTTGCCAGAGGATATTTGGTGTGGCCGGCGTAGCGCGGATTGCGGTCATACTCGAAGGCGACCTGCTTGTAGCCGAGCCAGGCCACCATGCCACGGATGAAGCGGTCATGCTCCGGCATCTGTCCGAGCTGGTCGCAGATGCGGCGAGTCATGAGGCGGAAGTCGCCGGCATCGACGGGGATATGAACCCGGGTGACCTTGGCGAGCAGGCGATAGAAGGCCTCTGCCGATCTTTTCTTGAAATGAGTTTCGCCAGCTCGGCTGCGCCGCAAGCCGTAGACGACGTCGGCGTCTTCGCGCACCATCATCTCGTACATCGGCGTCAGGAGTTCGGGCGGATCCTGCAGATCGGCATCGATGACCAGCACGAGGTCGCCGCGTACGGTGGAGAGTCCGGCCGTCAGCGCCAGCTGATGACCATGATTGCGTGAGAGCCGCACGGCCACGACGTTGCGGTCTTCCGCAGAGAGCTGGTTGATCAGCTTCCAGGTATCGTCTGTCGAGCCGTCGTCGATCAGGATCAGCTCGAACCGCTCGCCGCACAGCGCGCGCGCTGCTTCTGCCATCTGGTAGTGGAACTCGCGCAGCCCTTCTTCTTCGTTGCAGCAGGGTACAACGATGGACAGAAACATCTTGCCGGGACGCGGCGGTCCGTCCTGAATTTCCATGGTTTGGCAGCCTGTCCGGCAATGAGAATGGGTACGAAGCGCTGTCTGCGATAATCGATGAAGCCCGGTTAATTGTTCATCAATTTTTAGAACCGCAGGGCTACGATTCGTCGAAGCCGTCTGGCTGAATTAATCAAATGTTTAGGCGCTATCTAAAGGTTGCGCCGCGGAGGATGCCGGCGCCGTCACGTAGCCGATTGGCGGGCCGAATCCTGCAGGAACTGGATCGTCGAGATGGACAAGGCCGAATTCGATCGCTTTGCCGACGCCTATTACGACCAGCATCGTGCGAACGTTGCGCTCACCGGCGAAGCCCCGGAATATTTCGCCGAATACAAGATCAGACGGCTTCGGGAGATCGTCGAGCGTGAGCACATCGGCGTGTCGCGGATCTGCGACTTTGGCTCGGGCATCGGAAATTCAATTCCATATTTCCGAAAATACTTCCCGGCTGCGGCGCTGACATCGTCCGACGTTTCGGAGCGCAGCCTCACGCTGGGCAGGCAGCGCTATCCCGGCGATGGCCATTGTATGCTGATCGAGGACAGCCGCATCCCCTGCGAGGCCAATTTGTTCGATGTCGCCTTCTCCGCTTGCGTTTTTCATCACATTCCTCACGAGGAACACGTGATGTGGCTGAAGGAGTTGCACCGGATCACGCGGCCGGGCGGCCTGATCGCGATCTTCGAACACAATCCGCTGAACCCGCTCACGGTTCGTGCGGTGAATACCTGCCCGTTCGATGAGAATGCCGAGCTGATCCTCGCACGCAGTCTTGCGAAGCGATTGAGCCTTGCGGGTTGGACGGCGGCCCGCATTCAATACAATCTATTTTTTCCGCGCGGGCTCGCCTGGCTACGTCTCCTCGAGGCCAATCTCGGCTGGCTGCCACTTGGCGCCCAATACGTCGCCTTTGCCCGCAAGGCGTAGCCGGAGAACACCTCCCGTACTTCGACTTCAGCCCACCGGCGCGGATGCCTTGCTCCATTTGCCGGTGCGGTCTTTGCAAGACCATCCGCCTGCTGCGCACATGCGCCCTGTTCCGCCGGTATGGGGACATGCCGATTCGCCATGCCGAAGAGGCTTGCTGACGGTCCGGCCTTGGTCATATCCTCGGGGCAGGCCGGCCCATTCCGGACCGGCCGATGTTCTCAGGGCGGGGTGAAAGTCCCCACCGGCGGTAAGGGCGGCAACGCCCAAGCCCGCGAGCGCCTTCCTCTTTAGAACGAGAGGAAGGGTCAGCAGATTCGGTGCGAATCCGAAGCCGACGGTCAAAGTCCGGATGAAAGAGAACGGTTTGCGGCGCTTCACGCGAATGCTTTCGCGTGGGCACCGACGTTCCGTGAGCCCTGATTCTGGTCCTGAAAGAGGAAAACCATGAATCAGACCTTGCTTGAAGCAGAAACCAAATCCCACATATCAGACACGCCTGAACCGCCGGAGCATCCACCGGCGCATCCGCGTTTTGCCAAGCCGCAGCGCATCGCCTTCGTGCAGGCCTGCTGGCATCGCGAGGTGGTACAGGAGGCGCGCGTCGCCTTCCTCGCCGAGATCGAGGCGCGGCACGTGCCGCGTTCCGCGGTCGATTTGTTCGAGGTGCCGGGCTCGTTCGAGATCCCGCTGCATGCGCAGCTCCTCGCCAAGACGCGGCGCTACACGGCGATCGTCGCGGCCGGTCTCGTCGTCGACGGCGGCATCTATCGCCACGAGTTCGTGGCCGACACGGTGATCAAGGCGTTGATGGATGTGCAGCTGCGCACGGAAGTGCCGGTGTTTTCGGCGGTGCTGACGCCGCAGCAGTTCCACGAGAGCTCGGTGCATTACGAATTCTTCCGCAAGCACTTTGCCATCAAGGGCATCGAAGTCGCGGAAGCCTGTGCCAACACGCTGCACAGTCTCGAGAGGTTGCGCGGACAGGTCGCGGCGGGGATCGTGTAATACAGCGACGACAACCGACTATCTTTCCCGTCGCCGCGTTCGTTGACTCGGCGGCGGGCCGATCGGCGAAAGGCTTTAGCTGTCTGCCAGCTCATTCTTCTGATCCCGCGGTTCGCTCACGAAAGCGACCGGCGGGACGATGCTGCTGTTTCGCGCGCGGCTTTCTCGAGCAAGGCGCATGCGCTCGAGCTCTGCCCTTGAGACAAATCTGATGACGTCGCCCATGATCGCTCTCCTGTTCCGGTTGGGCCCTTGTTCCGGCGATGAAATGACTGGCGTCAGTCCATGCCTTCACTTTTCAGGTACGTTCCTTCGTCGCGTTTGCATCGTCGGCGGGCGATAACGCGGCAATAAAAAGCTCGTGACCCCTCTGTTCGCAAACAGGCGGAGGAACTAGCTGAGTCTTGCGACGAAACCATTTTTCGGTCGCGACGAAATCATTCTGAAACAGATCGATGCTTATCGGTCGGGCATGTCACCAAAGCGGGTTGGGCGCAAGGACGAGTGTCATGGTTGAGCTTGCAGCTGTATTGGGACTCATCAGTGCCGGCATTTTTGTCGCGCACGCCGTCGACGCCTATCACGAGCAATAGGGCCCAGATTCATTCGGCGAGGCGCCGGGCGCCATTCGCGGATGGCTCGCCGTTGAAGTAGAGCGTGCGCGCCATCTCGCCGAGGAATTTCTCGCGCGCGTTTACATCCATCACCGCGACGTGGACGCCGGTGCGCCCTTGCCGGATTGCCGGGCAGCCGGCCGGCTATTGCATGGTGCCGCGACGGGCGCGGCGGCTATAATGGCGTTCCAATATAACCGGATGGGGGAAGCACGATGGCAGCGTCTGCACAGGATTCATCCGACTGGCTCGGCCTGTCCGGCCGCGTCGCCGTCGTCACCGGCGGGGGCGGCGGCATCGGCCGCGCCACGGCTGTGAGTTTTGCCAAGGCGGGCGCGAAGGTCGCCGTCATCGATCGGGACGAGAAGGGG
>DATEJC010000416.1:0-3558 GCA_035278345.1 Bradyrhizobium sp.
ACCTGGTTTCCACTGCCGCAGCTCCTGCAAGCCTGCGCATCGGGGCGCGTCGGCGAAGTCGCGCCGCGCTTCTTCGGCGCGCCCACCAACCGCAGCCATCGCGTCACCATCGACACCGACGCGCCGGAAATTTTGGCCCGCTGCCAGGCCGACAAGGTCGATGTCGCGGTGCTGGTGCCGAACTGCCCGGTGTGCCACCAGACCACCGCGCTGGTCGCGCGGCATCTCGAAGCGAACGGCATTCCGACCGTGGTGATGGGCTGCGCCAAGGACATCATCGAGCACGCCGCGGTGCCGCGCTTTTTGTTCTCCGACTTCCCGCTCGGCAATTCCGCCGGCAGGCCGCAGGATGTGGACTCGCAGGCACTGACGCTGGAGTTCGCGCTCAGCCTGCTCGAGAGTGCGACCGGCGCCCGCACCACCATGCAGTCACCCTTACGCTGGAGCGAGGATGCGTCCTGGAAGCTCGACTACAACAACATCGCGAAGATGAGCCCGGAAGAGCTGGCGCGCCGCCGCGCCGAGTTCGACCGCCAGAAGGAAATCGCCCGCGGCAACCGCGCGGCGTGACCTTTTTTGTACCTTCTCCCCCTGTGGGAGAAGGTGGCGCGCAGCGCCGGATGAGGGGTTCTCTCCGCGAATTCAACTGGGCGCATCACGCGCGGAGACAGACCCCTCACCCGGATCGCATCTTTCGATGCGATCCGACCTCTCCCACAAGGGGCTAGCTTTAGCACACTTGTTGCGGTGCGATTCCGGGCTGCTGCGGTGCGATTCCGTTTGCTCCAACTGAATCGGGCGTGATTCTGTCGAGACCATCGCGATTCGGAGAGGCCGCGATGGAGGAAATGGGCGTTGGCTATTTTGGGGACGAACGACGTAGGAAGGTAGGCGAACTGCTGATCGCGCGGATAGCCGAGCGACAGGAAGTGCGCATCCGCAAGCTTGGGGATGATCGTCCGGAGCAGGTCCGGTTCCGGCGTTTTCTTTACAATGACGCTGTGACGGTTGAGGAGATGGTGTCGCATCGAGCGAGATTTGTAGCCGCCGCGGTGCGCGGCCGGCACGTGCTGGCCATTCAGGATACGAGCGAGATCAACTATCAATCCCAACGCGGGCGCAAGCGGGGGCTCGGCACGGTCGGCAATGGCAGCGATGTCGGACTGTTCGTGCACCCCGTACTGGCGGTTGATGCCGGAAACGGGGAATGCCTTGGACTGGTTGACGCCCAAGTGTGGCGCCGGACCAAAGCGAAGGCTGCAGATTACAAGAAGCTTCCGATTGAAGAGAAGGAATCCTACCGCTGGCTGCATGGCGCCGCTCAGGCCAAAGCGGTGCTGGGTGAGGCCTCCCTCGTCACTGTCGTGGATGACCGCGAGGGCGACATCTATGAGAAATGGGCTCGCCTGCCGGACACGCGGACCCACTTGCTCACGCGCGCTTGCCGGGATCGCAGCTTGGCCGGCGGCGGCAGGCTGTTTGCGGCAATGGGGGCCTTTCCGGAGATACATCGCTACGAGATCGATCTCCCGGCGCGGCCGAACAAGGAACGCAGTGCCCGCAGGGCCAAATTGGCTGTGCGCGTAGGCCGCATACGCATCCGGCGACCTGGAAACTGTTCGGACCCTGCGGCCCCTGCCGAGATCGAGTTGTCCGCCATCGAAGTGCGCGAGATCGACGCTGTGCCGGGCGAGGAGCCGATCCTCTGGCGCTTGCTGACGACGCATGGGAGCGAGACTGTGGCCCAAGCGCTCGCGGTGATCGGCTGGTACTGTATGCGCTGGAACATCGAACAATTGTTCCGAACTCTCAAACGGCAGGGGCTCGGTATTGAGCAGAGCGTCCTTGAAGACGGCCAGGCGCTCGAAAAGCTTGCCGTCATCGCCCTCATCGCCGCCACAATGACTATGCAACTGGTGCTGGCCCGCTCTGCCGGCAGCCAAGGCGGGCCTGCCAGCCGCGTCTTCGATCCCGTACAAATCGACGTCCTGCATGCGGTGCAGACAAGGCTGCAGGGACGCACACCCAAGCAGCAAAACCCCCACCCGCCGGACACTCTTGCTTGGGCCGGCTGGACCATTGCCCGCCTCGGTGGCTGGACCGGCTACAGCAGCGACAAATCCAACGGCCCAATCACTATGCGTGACGGCATCGAGCGCTTCTACGCCATCGTTGACGGATTTGTCCTCGCAAAAAATGTGTGCCCAAGCTAGCCCGGAGGGAGAGGTAAATTGCACCCGCGTAAACGCGGCGCGTTTAGGCCGCGTCGGCGGCCATATGCGCTTTCACGATCTTGTCGGGATCCTTCACCGGCTCGCCGCGCTTGATCTTGTCGACGTTCTCCATGCCGTCGGTGACCTGGCCCCAGACGGTGTATTGCTTGTTGAGGAACGGGGCGTCGTCGAAGCAGATGAAGAACTGGCTATCGGCGGAGTCGGGGCTCGCGGCGCGCGCCATCGACGCCGTGCCGCGCACATGCGGCTCCGCGTTGAACTCGGCCTTGAGCTTCTTGCCGGAGCCGCCGGTACCGGTGCCCTGCGGGCAGCCGGTCTGGGCCATGAAGCCGTCAATCACGCGATGAAACACGATGCCGTTGTAAAATCCTTCCCGCACCAATTCCTTGATCCGCGCCACATGATTGGGTGCCAGGTCTGGCCGCATCTCAATGGTGACGGGCCCCTTTGTGGTCTCGAGGATCAAAGTATTTTCGGTAACAGCCATGCTCTCTTCTCTTGAGGTTTAAGGTGGGTACGGAACTGAACCGCGAGGGGGCGGCCGGCAATCGCGCCCGCCATAGCCTCTGTAAATGGCATCGGCGAGCAGCGTTGCAATGCCTCCATGACGGCCACGCGGTAGGCAAGCCGGTCGCTATCGGTGGCCTTGGGCGATTCATAGGTAATCCGGGGATGCCCCATGATCGCGCCCGACCGGTTAAAGCTGACCACGACGGTAATGTCCATCGGGGTGGCCTCGGCGGCGGACGGCGGCTTCCAGCAACTGAACAGCCTCGCAAACACCTCATGGAGCGTATTGACCTGAGGACCGGCCTGGGCGGGAGGCGCGGCCGGCCCTTGCGTGGTCGATTGGGCCGGCTGGGGGCTTGCGGGCTGGCTCGGCGAAGTGCCCTGCGCGCAAGCCTCTGAAATCAATCCTGGCGAAGCCAGCGCCACCAGGAGCGGCGCGGCGGACAAGCTGAGGATCGAAATCTTCGTGCCGGCCGCCATCACCCTCTCCCTCGCTATTTCATGTCGGAAGCGACTTGGACCTTCACCATCTTGTCCGGGTCGGTGACGGTGCCGCTGGACGATCCGGGCGGCGCTTTCTTGAGCTTGTCGACGACGTCCATGCCCTGCACGACCAGGCCGATCACGGTGTACTGGTTGTTCAGGAAGGACGCATCGCCGAAGCAGATGAAGAACTGCGAATTGGCTGAATCGACGCTGTCGCCGCGCCGCGCCATGCCGACGGTGCCGCGCTTGAACGGCACGCTCGAAAATTCCTGCTTCAGGTTCGGATATTTCGAGCCGCCGGTGCCGTTGAAATTCTGGCCATCGCCGG
>DATEJC010000417.1:0-13742 GCA_035278345.1 Bradyrhizobium sp.
GGCACTAGCAGCCTGCGGCTTTGCCGACATGCGCGCGCCGGTACCGGAATTCCTGCGCGCCAAGATTCCCGATCCGGTGCCGCCGGAGCCAGCGCCGGACATCAAGCGGCTGATGCGGGAAAACCTTGAGCAGGTCTTCACGTCGGCGTCGCAGCCGGCGCACGTGCGCGTCTCCACACCGCGGCGCGAGCCCGTGGGGGCGAACTGGACCGCCTGCGTGAAGGCCGACCTCAATTCCGTCATGGGCAAGCCGCTGGGGACCCAGACCTATCGCTTGACCGTCGGCGGCAACGCGATCGTCGACCGCCGCCGCGTCGAGGATGACGACAATTGCGCATCCGAAAGCTACGAGCCGATTTAGTTCCCTACGGCCTTGAGCAAGCCTTGCGGGATTCCGGCTTGCTCGGGGAACGAAAACCGTCAGCGGCGCTTTTCCCGAGGGCAGTTTCCGGTTTCTGGAGGAGAAGATGAAGATACTCGCAACCGCATTGCTGGCTGGCGCCGCGGCGCTGTCCGTCGGCAGCGCCAAGGCATCGGACGTCTATGTTTCGCAGGAATATGCCAACCCGGATCTGGTGCAGCAGGTCCGGCTCGTCTGTGACGAGTACGGCAATTGCTATCGCACCCGCGGCGGCGCCCGCGTGGTGGTGCGTGATTCCTACAACTATTATCCGCGCGACCGCTACTACGAGCGCCGGTCCTATTATCGCAACTGGGATGACGGCCCGCGTGCAGGCGTCGGCATCCGCGCGCCCGGCGTCAGCGTGGGCGTCGGCGTTGATCGCTGGTAATCAGCCATGACTTGAGAAGCGCCGGGCTCCCTGCCCGGCGCTTTTTCCGTGCCCAATGCAGGTCAGACCCCGATACGGTCTGCCGGCGTCACAATGCCCGACATCGAGGGGCGGTTGGCGATGAAGCGCGCCAGCCACATGCCTGCAAGCATCGCGACCACGAAGATGGCGGCGGCTTTCGCGCCAAAACCGAGCGCCGTGATGGCGGGGCCCGGGCAGAATCCGACCAGTCCCCAGCCGACGCCGAAGATCGCCGGGCCTGCAATGACCCGCGCGTCGATATCCTCTCGCGTTGGCAGGTGAAATCTTTCGCCGAAAACGGGTTGCGAACGCTGCAAGGCGAATTTGAAGCCGACGAACGACACCGCAATCGCGCCCGCCATGACAAAGGCGAGGCTCGCATCCCAGGTGCCGCTGCGGATGGCGGCGAAGTCGAGGAAGTTGAGCACCTTTGCCGGGTTCGACATGCCGGACACGATCAGACCGAGGCTGAAGATGAGACCGATGATGAATTGCAGGAGCACGGCCATGAGCATCACCCCAGGTGCCGGACGATGAACACGGTGACGACGGCGGTGGCCATGAATGTCAGCGTCGCGACCAGCGAGCGAACGGATAGCCGCGACAGCCCACAGATGCCGTGACCCGATGTGCAGCCATTGCCCCAGACCGAGCCGAAGCCAACGAGCAGCCCGGCGATCACAAGCACCGGCATGCCGGTCTCGATGGTCTGTGCCGGAAAGCTGCCCGTGGCGAGCCACACCAATGGCGGCGCCACGATCAAGCCTGCGACAAAGGCCAGCCGCCCGGAGAATTCCTTGTCCTCATAGGGCGGCAGCAGCCGCGAGGCGATGCCGCTGACCCCTGCGATCCGCCCCTTAAGGGTCATCAACAGCACGGCCGCAAGGCCGATCAGCGCGCCGCCGACGGCGGAAGCAACTGGAGTGAACGAAGTAGCGGTCATTTCGGGCCTCTTCGCGCGCGAAAACGATGCGCCGAGCTTAGCGCGATCGGCGGCAAGGTAAACGGCGGGTTGACACTACCGCTCGATTTCGAACCGGTTCCTCCCGGGTTTCTCCAGTCTTTTCCAGTAGTTTCACGCCGCAGCGCGAGGAAGACGGACGCCCCTTTCCAACGACGTCCGCCCGTCGCGCGCGGGGATTTGCGGACGTGGCCGATACAGCCGACTCAGTTCTGGTACACCGCGCATCGATGCGGGATGCCGCGACAACGCACGCCGCTGCGAACCCCCTTGTTCCGCTCGCGACCGTCAATACCGATGCGTGGCGCGGGCTTGCCGAGCGCACCGTCGAGCCGAACGGTTATTATCTTGCCGATTGGGAATTGGCGGTCGACGCCTCCGCGCGCGGCCGCACCGGTGTTTCAGCACTGTGCGCCTGGCGCGACACGCGGCTGACCGGCCTGTTGCCGGTCATCCCGATGTGGCGGGCGTACAGGATTCCGCTGCCGGCGCTGGTCAGCGCCGACGCCTATGGCACGCTGTGCACGCCGTTGCTCGACCGCGAGCAGGCCGAAGCCGCGGCGCTCGAACTCATGAACCAGGCGCGCGCCGCCGGCGCCCATGCCCTGATCATTCGGGCGGCAGCGCTCGATGGTCGCGCAATGAAGGCGTTCCGGGAGGAGCTGCGCCGCGATGGGCTGCGTCCCAAATTGCTGCGGTCGCATCTGCGCGCATCGCTGGATGCCGCTCGCGACGCCGACGAATTGCTGCAAGAGGCGCTCGGCGCCAAGAAGCTCAAGGAGCTGCGTCGTCAGCGCAACCGGCTCGCCGAGCACGGCGCGGTGCGTTTCGACGCCGCCCGCACGCCGCAGCAGGTCGCCGCTGCGCTGGAGACGTTCCTTGCGCTGGAAGCCAGCGGCTGGAAGGCCAGGCGCGGCACCGCGCTGGTGCAAGACGAAGGTGATGCCGCCTTCATCCGTCGCGCCACACTGGCGCTGGCCGCAACCGGCCAGTGCGAGATCATCACGCTCTCCGCAGGCGAGACGCCGGTTGCCGCCGGCATCGTGCTGCGCCACAAGGATCGTGCCTTCTTCTTCAAGCTGGGTGTCGACGAGCGCTTTGCAAGGTATTCGCCGGGCGTGCAGCTCACGCTCGAGCTGACGCGGCATCTGTGCGCCGATCCGGCCATCCGCTTCGCCGATTCCACCGCCGCGCCCGACCATCCCATGATCAATCCGATCTGGCGCGGGCGTCTGGCCATCGGCGACGTGCTCATTCCGCTGCGCCGCCACGATCCAGCCGTGTTGCTGATCCGCGCCGCGCTCGCATTGCGTCAGGCTGTCCGCGAGCCGGCCCGCCGCGCCGTCCATTTCCTCCGGCAGCGCCGGGAAGGCCGTCAGGAGTAGTCCGCATGAACACGACCACATCAGTCGCGCCCGTCATCACCGCCGCCGACAACGTACTGCGCCGCGATTTTCCGCTAAAACCGTTCGCGATCCGCCACAAGCTCAGCGGCCATCCGCTTCTGACGCTCCCGCGCATTGCGCAGCTTGCGGCCGAGCTGCCGCGCGACCTCATCGAATACAATTCCGGCAACGTCGCGATCAGCCAGGATCCAGACGTGATCCCGTCGGTCGATCTCGACCCGGTCGAGATCGTCGCACGGATCGAGACCGCCGGCGCCTGGATGGTACTCAAGCGCGTCGAGAACTCGCCGGAATATCGCCGGCTGCTCGAAGATACGTTGCTGTCGGTCGCCCGTGCCCGCGGCTTCAACAGCCTGGCCGATGCCGGCTTCGAGCAGGTCGAGGGATTCCTGTTCGTCTCTTCGCCGAATTCGACGACGCCGTTCCATCTCGACAGCGAGGACAATTTCTTCGTCCACATCCACGGCGAAAAGTTCTTCACCATCTACGACAACACCGATCGCGCCATCGTCGATGACGACGAGATCGAGCGCTCGATGACCAAGCATCGCAATCTGAGATTCGACCCGCGCTTTGCGCCGCGCGCGACCGAGTTCCATCTGTTCGCCGGCGAAGGCTGCTATGTGCCGTATCAGTGGCCGCACTGGGTGCGCACCGCGGAGTCCTATTCGATCTCGATGGCGATCACCTGGAAGACGCGCGAGGTCCGCCGCAACAACGACCTGCACTTCTTCAATTCGTGGCTGCGCGGCATCGGCTTGCCGCAGAAGGCGCCGGGCAAGCAGCCGGCGCTGGATGTACTGAAGCTCGCGCTCTATCGGATGGTCACGATCACGATCAAACCGCTGCGCAGCTCGATGGCGATGCGCCGCGTGCTCCGCCGCATCGCGCTCGGCAAGAAGGCGAACTATTACTTGAAGGGGGCTTAAGCCTACTCCGCCGCCTGTGCGTTGATCTCGGCCGACACCTGACGGATGGCGCGGGCGAGCTGATCGGCCGGCTGCGCGCCTGATACCGCATATTTCTGTGCGAACACGAAGGTCGGCACGCCGGAGATGCCCTTGTCGGAGGCTTCCTGCGCCCAGGAGGAGATCAGTTCGACGTCCTCGTCGCTGGCGAGCCGCTTGCGCACGTCCTCGGCATCGAGGCCGATATCGGCGGCCGCCTGCACCAGCACGTTGACGTCGGTGAGGTCGCCGCCGTCGCGGAAATACAGCTCCATCAGCCGCTGTTTCATCTCGGCCGCCTTGCCCTTTTGCTCGGCCCAATGGATCAGGCGATGGCAATCGATGGTGTTGGGCTGGCGCTTGACGAGCTCGGGGTGATAGCTCAGCCCCTCCTCGCCCGCGGCCTGCACGACGCGGCCCGCGATGCCCTTGTAGGCCTCGACCGAGCCGAATTTTGCGGTGAGATATTCCTCGCGGCTGATGCCCTCGCGCGGCACCCATGAATTGAGGAAGAAGGGCCGCCAGCGTACTTCAACGGGCACGTCGGGCACCAGCGCCAAGGCATTCTCGATGCGGCGTTTGCCAATGTAGCACCAAGGGCAGACCACATCGGAGACGATGTCGAGTTTCAGCGGCTTCAACGTGCTGGACTTCAACGTGCTCATGGGCCTCTCCGGGGCTCGATTGGAGCGCTGAAGATAGGCCGATCCGGCTGCGGAACAAGGCCGCAACCCGCATGCCTCACCTCACATAACCTCCGCGGTTATTGTGGGTTTCGCCGACCAGCCGTAGCAATCGGCCAATGATTGCCAGCGGAGGCGCCCATGACCGCCATTTTCAAGCCCGAAGGCCCCCTGTTCCGCGCCACCGAACATGCCGGCGGACCGTGGTCGCCGGACGCGCTGCAGGGCAGCGCCACCACCGCGCTGATGGCGCGCGAGGTCGAGCGGCTCGCCAAAGCATCCGGCTTTGCCGTACGCCGCCTGACCTTCGATCTCTGGCGCCCCGCAGGCCTGCGCGCCTTCAGCCTGGCAAGCGATATGCTGCGCGACGGCCGAAAAGCAAAGACGTTGCAGGTGCGGCTGATGGATGGCGAAACCGAGATCGGCCGCTGCACGGCGCTGCTTGCGGCGCAAGGCAGCGAGTCGCCGATCGATCCTTTCGACAAGGCGGCGGCAGCCGATGCGCCGCCCGAGAGCGGCACGCCGCCGCCCGGCTTTGCGCAGCGCTGGAGCAAATACTTCCAGAACGTCTCGGTGCGATTGATCGAAGGCGCGCTCGAGAAGCCGGGCCCTGCCGCCGCATGGATGCGGCTCGACATGCCCATGGTCGAGGGCGAAGCCAACACGCCGCTGCTGCAGGCGGTGCAGGCCGCGGATTTCTCCAGCGGCGTCGCGCAAATCGTCGACATGCGGGAATGGACCTTCATCAATCCCGAGATCAGCCTGTATTTCTTCCGCGAGCCCGAGGGCGAATGGATTTTGATCCGCTCGCGCACCCGCGTCGGCACGGCCGGCGCCGGGCTGACCATGGCAACGCTGAGCGATCGCCACGGGCCGTTTGCCGAGGTGCTGCAGGCCATGAGCTTCGAGCGGCGCGAGGCTCAGGCTCAGGCGTCCTGAGCCGGCCGCAATCCACCGCCGGTAAAGGCTCTAGCGCACACCATAGCGCGTGAAGTCGTCGGCGATCCCGGCATCGATCGCCTTTGCCGCCGCGACGTCGGCGTCGCCGCCGGTCCTGTCGCCGTTCCTGAGCCTGGCATAGCCGCGGCCGTAAAGCGCGCTTGCCAGCTTCGGATCGAGACGCAGCGCCGAATTGTAATCGTCGATCGCCGCACCGAGCCGGCCCATCTTCAGATAGATCAGTCCACGGGAATCATACGCCGAGGCTTTGCCCGACTCGGTTTGAATCGCCTTGTTGCAGTCCTCCAGTGCCGCCGGCAATGCACCGGCGATGGCACGGCTCCAGCAGCGTCCGTTCCACACCGACTGCAAACCAGGATTGACGCGAATTGCCTCGTCGAAATCGCGCACCGCACGATCGTACTGCTTCTGCTTCAGGTAGACTTCCGCGCGGTTGGCCAGGGCTTCCCCGTAGTCGGGCTTGAGCTTGATCGCTTCATCGAACGCCTTGATCGCGACGTCGTATTCTCCCTTCCTCAGGTAAGCCACGCCGCGGTTGTTGAACGCCTTGCTGTAAGTCGAATTGAGCTTGATCGATTGGTCGAAATCCTCGATGGCGCGGTCGTAGTCTCCCTTGGCGATATACGCATTGCCGCGATTGTTATAGGCAATCGGCAGGGCCGCGGCGCCGGCCTGAACCGTGCCGATAAGTGCCGTGCAACCTTCGATCCGGGCATCCAGCGACGTGCCCTGCGCGCCGTTGCACAATCCAGTATTTTTCAGGTATTCGTTCTTCGGCCGCGAGTCCTGCGCTGCAGCCTGCGGACCCGGCAACGGCACGACAAGAACGAGCACCGTCCCGCAAACGATGCAGCTTCTTGCGGCAGATCCCATGTCGGGCTTCCTGATTTTGCGGACGAGCAACGATTTCCGCGAGAGCATGCGCACAGCCGCCTCTACCGGAAGCGGCCTGCACGCCGAGAAATCATCCTAGCACCCTCGACAGATGTTCGGTCGGAACTTGTCGGCTTGCTCCGGCCGCTGCGCCGTGGAAGGCGCAAGCTTCTTCGCAAGCTTGCCCTTGCCCTCTTCGATCAGCGTCGAAAACTTCACGGCACCGTCATTCGAAATCTCGACGTGCGGCGTGGTGCCTCGAATGCCCATCGTTGCGACCGGCGTATCGACTTTCATGTCGCCGCTCTTGGCGATACCGCCGGCGACGAATGTCATCGTTCCGCTGGTCAAATTGAAGAAGGTCGAATTGGATTTGCCGTTTGGATCGTAGACGAATTCGTCGAGGGCCATGCGCGCATTGCTCGACAGATTGAACGAGCTGCCATCGGCAAAGTTGATGCCGATCCGGCCATCGGCGCCGGTCTTGACCACATCGCCCTGATAGACGAGGTCGCCGACCTTGGTCTGGTCTGCCTGTCCGGCAGTGCTCGCCTGCACGACCACGGCACTCGCACGTTCAATCGAGACCGCACCGGTGGCGGCGATAACCTTGCCGATCGGCTTTGTCGGGGAATTCGCAATCGCCGGCCGGGACGGCCCGACCTGAGCTTCGCAGGGAACCGCGGAAAGGCCTGTGAGCGCCAAAACCAGACCGGCCGCTAACGCAATGCCTCTAATCGTGCACATGATCCCCCCTCCCGAGAAGATCCGGTTCGTGCGGCAGTCCGCTGGTTTGCTGAACGAACAACCTGGCGCTGCAGCGCGTCTAATACAATGCTGACCGGCCGTTGCCGACCGATCCAATCGACGCAGTACCTCTTTATCTTCTTTTCATCCTAGTCCCTGGACTTGCGCGGGGCCACCAAAAGGGCGCATGCTGAACCGCAAGACCAATTCAATAATTCTTGAGGGCCGGACACGTTCGCGGCACAACGAGAAGTTGCTTGATGTTGCCTCGGGCGCGTCTTCTCCCTGAAGAAACTCGAACATTTGGATGTGAAGTGAAATTTCGGCGGGTAGCCTAGGCTGCCGGCGCCAGAAAATATCGACTTCCTGGCGTTCGGGCAGGCCGGAGCAAGAAAAGTAGGGCGCCGCGCTGGGCAGGCGAGGTCAAGCCAATGTTAGTTGCGTACCACAGCGAGTCCGTGGACCAGGCCGTTGCGGCCTTGCTTCCCCAAATCATCGGCGACATTCACACGGCGATCGGCCGAGCGACCCTGATACGCGCGGGCATTGCCAATGAGGTCAAGGTTGGCGATCCCGTTCTCGCGGGTGACGTGATCGAGACCGCCGCCGACGGGCACGTCGGAATCCGCTTTGTCGACGGCACCCTGTTCATGCTGTCGAGCGGCACTCAATTGGTGTTGGACGAGTTCGTCTGCGGTCCCGACGGCATCTCGCATTCGGCGCTGTTCGCGGTAACCAAAGGCTCCTTCGCCTTCAAGGCCGGCCACCTGGCCAAGGCCGGGTCTCTTCAGATCGAGACGCCGGTCGGAAGCATTCGCGGCCGGACCCATGCCGGCGGGTTCGGCATGTTATCGCTCGCCGCGCTTACCTTCGCCACAATGAGCGACGTCCAAGCAGCGGACCCGAATGCCACATTCCTGGACGACGACAGCATCACCTACAAGGATCTCGAACACGGCGTGTTCGAGCTCTGGACCAAGGAGCCAATACCGCGACACCTCGTCATTGAGGACCCTGGCCAGACAGTGGTTGTTACCAGGATTGGCTCCTCGGTCAGCGTGAACTCGGTCGCGAATTCCGCTGCCCGAATGGATGAACTACAGGCCGCGCAGCAGGCCGTGCTCTCGAACTTCGCGAAAGGCTACGGCCCACCCGGCTCCAGCACGCCCTTTCTTTTCAATCCGGCATTGTTGCAGCCGATCAACTATTCCCAGCCCGGCGCCCCAACGGACCAGAATTCGCTGCCGCCGCTGGACGTCGCTCCGAACCGGATATTCGATCCGGGGCTCCCGCCACCTCTACCGCCCGTGCCACCCTCGCTCGGGGCGGCGCCAAGCCCGATCGAAATCGATACGTCGGTGTTTGACACCTTCAGCGACACCAGCGGCACTTTCACCGCCACCAGTCCGCGCGCGGGCGCGACGCTGGTCTTTAGCATCAGCGGGGGAACGCCCGGCAACACGGTGTTGAATGGCGTCACCTACACTATGTCGCAAACTGGTCTTTTCGGAACGCTCTACCTCAACAGCGCGAGTGGCGCCTACACCTTCGTCCCGAACAATGACGCGATCAATGCGCTCAAGACTGACACAACTCAAAACTTCATCATCACGGTATCGGACGGCACGCTCTCGGACACCGAGACGTTCACCATCCACATCCATGGCGTTGAAGACGCCGCCATCATTTCCGGCACTGCGACCGGCGCGGTGATCGAGGTCCGCAACGTCATCGACGCAACGCCGGGCACGCTGACCACAACCGGCACACTCACCGACACCGACCCCGACGATCCGCCCAACACGTTCACCGCAGTCAGCTCGCCAACGAGAAGCACCGGCGGCTACGGCACCTTCACGATGACAACGGCCGGCACGTGGATCTACACCCTCGACAAGACCAACAGCGCGGTGCAGGCGCTCGCAGTCGGCGCCACGTTGACCGACAGCTTCACGGTGACCAGCATCGACGGCACCCCAAAGGTGGTGACGATTACCATCCATGGTCCGATGATCGGCGTGACGGGAACGGCACCGTCGCTGACGTTGAGCGAGACGCATCTCACGGCGACGGCGTTCGACGGCAACATTGCCGGCTCGGCGCCGGACGCGACGCTGACGACGACGTCAGGCGACTTCTCGACGGTATTCGCTTCGGTTCAGGGCGTGGACGGTGCGACGATCAGCTACGCGCTGTCGATCACCGGCGGCTACGGCACGGCGTCGGGTCTGATCGATTCGCACACCGGCCAAGCCGACGTGCTGGTCCTGAACGGCAATACCATCGAAGGCCATGTCGGCACGACCGGCGGCACGCTGGCGTTCACCATCACGGTTGATCCGGCGACGGGGCGCGTGACTTTCACCGAGTATCGGCCGGTGACGCAGCCTTCCGGCACCAACCCGGATGGCGGAGAAGGCGTATCACTCACCGCCGGGACCGTGAACCTGACGGCGACGGTCACCGATGTGAACGGCAACTTCCAGACGGCGAGCTTTGATCTCGGCAGCCGGTTGACCCTCACCGACGATGGCCCGACGATTGCGGCGGCGGCGACGGCTCCATCGCTGACCCTGAGCGAGACGCATCTGACGGCGACGGCGCTCGACGACAACATTGCCGGCTCTTCGCCGAACGCGTCGCTGACGACGACGTCAGGCGAGTTCTCGACGGCGTTCACCTCGGTTCAGGGGGCGGACGGCGCGACGATCGGCTATGCGCTGTCGATCACCGGCGGCAACGGCACGGCGTCGGGTCTGATCGATTCGCACACCGGCCTGGCCGACGTGCTGGTCCTGAACGGCAACACCATCGAAGGCCATGTCGGCACCACCGGCGGCGCGCTGGCGTTCACCATCACGCTTGATCCGACGACGGGGCGCGTCAGCTTCACCGAATACCGGCCGGTGACGCAGCCCTTCGGCACCAATCCGGACGGCGGAGAAGGTGCATCCCTCACCTCCGGGGTCGTGAAGCTGACGGCGACGATCACCGACAAGGACGGCGACTTCCAGACGGCGAGCATCGATCTCGGCAGCCGCCTGACCATCACGGATGACGGACCGACGATCGGAGATTTCAGCCACGCAACGATCCTGGCCAAGGAAGGTCAAATCGCCAACGGCACCTTCAACGTGAGTTTTGGCGCGGATGGCGAGGCCGCCATGCGCGTAGCCGTCCATAACGGCACCGTGGATGGCTACAATCTGGCGACAACGGATCTCGGCGGCGGCATCACGTCGGTACACGTGACCGGCAATGGTGACGATTACACCTTCTACTACACGACTCACGCAGTGAATGGCGGCGTGCAGCTCAATGCCTTCTTCACCAACACCGGCGGGACACTAAGCGATCCGTTCTTTACGCTGCAGATCAATCCGGACGGAACCTACACGGTTGACATCGAGGGCGTTGGCTTCCTGCAGCAGGTGACGGTAAGCGGCTCCGATTTCGGAGCTTCGAGCAGCGGCCAGTCGTCGCTCACGTCTCCGGACGGCCTGCTCGTCATCACCGGCGAGTTCAATGGCGCCCCTGCCGACGTCAAGGCGTCGAACAATGGCATCGCGGTCGGCGACACCGGACTGCAAATGGATCAGCAAGAGACCCTGGTCCTGAAGTTCACGCCGCAGCAAACCGACGTCAGCTTCAATCTGACGCAGTGGCAGGGAAACGGCACTGCGGATGTCGTCTTCAAGATCGCTGACGGTGCCACCGACGTCCATGACTTCAGCATCAGCATTGCAAAACCATCGGGCGACGCCCACATCGTCGTGGAGAAGACTTCCAATCCCGCGCTCGTAAACACCGTTGCCTTTGATAGCTCGACCTCGACTTATACGCTCTACGTTGGAGCGGACTTTAATCAAATAGGGGTGTCGTACGATCACGCGGTAAGCGGCAACGCCACGTTCACCGTCAACAACATCACATATGGCGCGGGAACGAAGATCCCGAGCACCGACCTGCTGTTCGACGTGACGGCAGCCGACGTTGATGGCGATACGTCGACGACCAGCCTCCAGGTCGACCTGCTGGGCGTCACGAACGTGGCGAGCAGCCTCATCTCGAGCGCTGCCCCACAGCTGGCGAGCACCACCGTCAACGGCACCAACGATGCGGCGGTGACTTCCGGAACCACGACGACCGGCTCCGCAACCACACAGGTCAGTTCGCCGACGCCGAGCAACAAAGCCTCCGGTACCTTGGCGATGACGGCGGCTGGCGTGTGGACACACACGGCCGGCAATGCCAGCCCGTCTGGCGGCGCCCAGCTGACGGGCAGCAACGGCGATGATGTTTTCGTCTTTTTGACCGCGGCCGATTCCAACTCGACCCGGTTCGACACCATTACCGACTTCACATCGGGATCAGACAAGATCAACCTGGCGGCCTTTGGCGCCCTGGCGTTCATACATCTTGATCCGACAAGCACAGCCGTGCCGCCGCATACCATCGCATGGATTTACGACCGCGCGGCCAATGAAACCATTGTCTACGTAAATCCGACCGATCAAACCCTTGGTATCGGCGACAAGGCGCTGCTGGAAGTCCACTTGCAGGGGGTCGCATCCCTTCAGGAGGCTGATTTCATCCACCACGCGGCGACCGCGACTGCGGCGGTCGACCAAACGATCGACCATGCACTGGTCGCAACAACGACAGGGGACGTTCTCGTCACCTATAGCGCCGAGGTCTCTGTCGAGGCGACCAACAGTGAGAGCACAAGCGTCACAGACAGGGACTGGACCCTGCCTGATGACGAGCGGTTCAACTTCCATTTCACACGCGACAACGTCGATTCGACAGGCCCTGGCCGGCCGGGCCATTCCGGTGAAGTTACCGCCTACGCGACGGAAGACAGCAATGGTGACCCGGCCATTGTGCTCGCCGGCGCGCCATCGAACGAGCATCAGCACGGCCACGGGACAAGTGTGGTGGACAGTTTCTTCACGCTTGACCACGGAGCTGGCCACACCAGCGCCGATGGTGCGGCGTCCGGCGAGGCAACAGGGGCTTCCCCTGGCGGCAGCGCCATCGACCACGCCGCCTTCACTTTGGTGAACGCAATCGCCGAAGCGCGACATGCCGAACATGACGCAACGCCGGGAAACGGCGGCGGCCCGCACGAGTCGCAGCGCGATCAGCACAGCGCCCCCGGGAACGATTCTTCAGCCGCGGAGTCGCAACATGCTGACAACGGCGCAGCAGCGGACCATGGCGGCGGCCCTGACCAATCGCAGCGGGACCTGCACACGGCCTCGTTGGATAACGGCTCCAACAACCCTCATCCGGAATCGAACCGAGGCGGTGGCGGCCCGGATCACCCTGTCCCCGCCGCCGCTCACGCGGAGACGGCAGCCGCGCCGGGACCCGTCGATTCATTCCAGTTCAAGAATGATATCGCAGCAGCCCGGCATGCCGACAACTTCGAACTGACACCAGATGTATCGACCGAGCATGGCGCGCACGGTGCAGGAAATGGCGCGCACGCGGCCATCCCGGAGACAGGGCCGACAGAGTTCGCGCTTGCGGAGCAAACCGCCGTCGATCACGGCGCAGGCGCCCAGCATCATGTGCAGCATGATCTGATCGTGTGACGGTATCGTCCGCTGGCCTTGCGGAGACGGCCGGCCTGTCCTGGATCAGCGCGCCAGCTCGGCAAGCGTCGCTTCCGACGCCGCATCTGCCGGCATGAACATCTCGACGCGCAATTCCTGCAGCGTGATGTCTTGCGGCGTGCCGAGTGTCAGCACCGTGCCGATCAGGCCGACCGCGATATCGCCCTTGCGCAGCCGCACCTCGCAGAGCGGGCCAGGCGTCTCCTTCTCGTCGATTGACCCCGCCGGCAGGTCGGGCAGCTTCAGCAGCTCGCGCCACGTCGACTGCAGTGCTAGGTCCAGCGGCGCGGCCATCGCCTCGTGCCGCGCGCGCATAAGCAATGCCGCGGCGAGCTTAGGCCAGTTCTCGACATAGGGCCGCAATTCGTCCGGCGCCAGAAACATGCGCATGTGGTTGAGCGGCCGTTGCATGCGTGCCTCGCCCAGCAGCATAGTCATCAGCCGCGCGGCTGCAGCATTGGCCTGCAGCACATTCCAGCGGCGGTCGGTGACGATGGCCGGAAACGGCTCGTGCCGCTTCAACAACAGATCGATCGCGCGCTTGGCATCGGCGACTTCGGGCGCCGCGAGGTCGCGCTCGCCATATTGCCGCGCAAAGCCGCCGGCCTCGAGCAGCGCATTGCGGTCCCGCAGCGACAGATCGAGCGCGCCGGCAAGCTGCAGCAGGATGCCGCGGCTGCCGGCGGCCTTGCCGGTCTCGACAAAGCTCAAATGCTTGATCGAGATCCCCGC
>DATEJC010000418.1:0-2184 GCA_035278345.1 Bradyrhizobium sp.
TGGGTGGAAAAATGCTCGGAGACGAAGCGCACCTTGCGCGTGGTCGGCCGCGCGGAATCGTGCACCAGCACGCTTTCGATGCCCGGCTCCTGCGCCAGCGTCACCGCGAGCTTCACGCCCACCTCATCCTCGCCGATCAGGCCCGTAAAGATGCACTGTCCGCCGAGCGAAGCGATATTGCGCGCGACGTTGCCGGCGCCGCCGATATTGGTCTCGCTGCGCTGCGCCGCGATCACGGGCGCCGGCGCCTCCGGCGAAACCCGCGACACCTCGCCATAGATGAACTCGTCGACCATGAGGTCGCCGATGCAGAGCACCGTCTGCCGGGCGAATGCTTGCGCGAGACTGTCGAAATCGAACATCGCTACCCGTTGCCCTGCCGCTCAGCGAAAACGATCGGCGCGATCGAGGAAACCCTTCACGTAAAGATCGACCGCGTCCTCAAGCGCCGTGAAGCCGCCATTGTAGCCCGCCCCGCGCAGCCGATCGACCTTGCTTTCCGTGAAATACTGATAGCTGCCGCGAATCTGTTCGGGCATGTCGATATACTGGATGTTCGGCGCCGCGCCGAGCGCACCGAAAGCTGCCAGCATCATGTCCTTGAAGCTGCGCGCCGTGCCGGTGCCGACATTGAACAGGCCGGAAATTTTCGGCGTCGCCAAGAGCCACATCATCACGCGCACGACGTCATCGACATAGATGAAGTCGCGGCGCTGGTCGCCGTCGGCGATGCCCTCGCGGTGCGACTTGAACAGCTGCACCGGCCGGCCTGCCTTGATGTCTGCAAAGCGGCGCGCCAGCACGCTCATCATCGTGCCCTTGTGGTATTCATTGGGCCCGAACACGTTGAAGAATTTCAGGCCTGCCCATTGCGGCGGCAATTTCTCGCCGCGCGCGGCGCGGTCGATCACGGCCATGTCGAACAAATGCTTGCTCCAGCCGTAGAGGTTCATCGGCCGCAGCTGCTTCAGTGCCGGTGGCGAGGCATCGTCGCTAAAACCCTGCGCCCCGTCGCCATAGGTGGCCGCCGACGAGGCATAGATGAAGGGCACGGCGCTCGCCGTGCACCAGTCGAGCAGGCGCATCGAGAAGCGGAAATTGGTCTCGATCACGAGGTCGCCGTCGGTCGCCGTGGTCTCTGAGATGGCGCCGAGATGGATCACCGCGTCGAGCTTGCGTCCCTTCAGCCAGTCGGCGAGCTGCGCCGGCGGCACGATGTCGGCGAGCTGGCGCTTGGCGAGGTTGCGCCACTTGCCGTCATGGCCGAGCAGATCGCACACCACGACGTCGCTGCGGCCGGCGTCATTCAACGCGGCCACGACGTTCGATCCGATAAAACCGGCGCCCCCGGTCACCAGCAACATGCCCGTCCCTGCCTTGGTGGTTCGAAGGCAGCTTTGCCCCAGTCCCGCGCGGCGGGCAACCTGGGTTGTCCCATGTGGTGAAGACCGGAACCGGCTTTTCCAACGCTTTACCTTTCCCCCGCAAGCCGCTACCGACGTGGCCGAACCCCCATCCGCGCCAAATTATGAACGATAGTTCAATTCATTCCGATCCGGACGATGTCAGGCCGATTCTGATCGTCCCCTACATGTGGATCGGCGATTTCGTGCGTGGGCATACGGTGGTGCGGGTGCTGAAGGAGCGCTGGCCAAATCGGCCGGTAGACCTGCTCACCACCTCGCTTTGCGCCCCCCTGGTCGATTACATGCCCGGCGTCCGGAAGGGCATTCTGGCCGAACTGCCCCGCGGCCGCATCGCCGTCGGCAAGCAGCGGGCGCTGGCCGCGGAGTTCAGCCAGCGCGGCTATGGCACGGCGCTGGTGCTGCCCCGCACCTGGAAGGCGGCGATTGCCCCGGCATTGGCCGGCATCCCCGAACGCATCGGCTTCGTTGGGGAGTTCAGGTTCGGGCTGATCAACCAATGGCGCTGGGGCGAAAAGTCCCTGCCCCGCTTCATCGACAAGAATGCCGCGCTCGCGCTGCCCGACGGCGCGCCGCTGCCGCCGGAATGGCCGGTGCCGCAGCTCCAGGTACCCAGCGAAGAAGCCGGCCGCTGGCGGCAGGCCAACGGGCTCGGCGGTAGCCGGGCCATTGCGCTCGGGCCCGGCTCTGTCGGGGCCTCCAAGCGCTGGACCTACTACGCCGAGGCGGCACGGCTGCTCGCTGACCGTGGCTTTGACGT
>DATEJC010000419.1:0-4118 GCA_035278345.1 Bradyrhizobium sp.
GCCTGGTTGATCACCTGGCCGAGGACGTAGGTGGCGGTCGCGGTGGCGCCGGCGGCGACGGCCATCAGGGCGAAGGCCTGCAGATAGCGCCGCCAGTAGACGATGCCCTGTTCCATCACCAGGCGGCGAATCAGGACCGCAGCCCCATAGGGGTCGTCGGTGATTTTCTTCGGAGTTCTCTTGGGAAATTCGGCCATCCGCGTTCCATTGGCGGCCGGAAATCCGGCGCGCCGCAGCTTGCGGTGTCTTGCCCGCTAAATCGCGGATTTTCAAGCCAAATAACGGCTTGATTTCAGGCCGATTGCGCCTGTTCGGCGAGCCCGCCGCGCTCGCGCAGCAGCTTCTCTTCCCAAGCCAGCGCATGGGTCGCGATGGTATCGAGATCGTCGTATTGCGGCGCCCAGTCGAGCAATCCGCGCATGCGGCTGGTGTCGGCCACCATGGTCATGATGTCGCCGGGCCGGCGCTCGGAATATTGAACCGCGAAGTTGCGGCCCGAGATACGCCGCACCGCCTCGATGGTCTCGAGCACGGAATAGCCGCGGCCGTAGCCGCAGTTCAGCGTCACGGAATCGCCGTTGCCGCGCAGATAGGACAGCGCGGCGCGATGCGCCTGGGCGAGATCGCTGACATGAATGAAATCGCGGATGCAGCTGCCATCCGGCGTCGGATAATCGCTGCCGAACACGTCGACCTTGGCGCGCTGGCCGGTGGCTGCCTCGACCGCGATCTTGAGGAGATGCGTGGCGCCGACGGTGGCGAGGCCAACGCGGCCTTGCGGATCGGCGCCGGCGACATTGAAGTAGCGCAGTACGACGTACTTCATGCCATGCGCGGAGGCGACATCGTGCAGCATGATCTCACTCATCAGCTTGGAAAAGCCGTAGGGCGACAGCGGCCGGGTCGGTGCGATCTCCGTCACCGGCACCTCGTCGGGGTTGCCGTAGACGGCCGCGGTGGAGGAGAAGATGAAGCGGCCGACGCCGCCCTTCACCGCCGCATTGAGCAGATTGCGCGTCGTGAAGGTGTTGTTGCGGTAATAGCCGAGCGGATCGCGCATGGAATCCGGCACCACGACTGAGCCGGCGAAATGGATGATGCTTTCGACATTGTGCTGCTCGATCACGCCTTCGACGAGATTCTCGTCGCCGGCATCGCCGATGAACAGCGGGACGCCCTCGGGCAGGAAGGCGGAAAATCCGGTGGAGAGATTGTCGATGACGACGACGCTTTCGCCGGCTTCCGCCAGCGCGAGGACCATGTGGCTGCCGACATAGCCGGCGCCTCCGGTAACAAGCACGGTCATGGACTTTGCCCTCTCCTTGTCCTTGGAGCAGCGATGCTAGCTGCAGTGCGGTGAAGAGGGGGTTTCGCCGCGCGCTAACTGGTCACTATGCTTAATGTTGCGTATAGGAGGCCTTGCGAAACGGAGCCCGACGTGCCGATCGAGACTGAACTGCCTGCCGATCTGCAGCTGATCGTGCCAAACCTGCACAGGCGCTATTCGGGCGTGACCGCCACCAACCGCATGGTGGCGCCGAGACTGGCAAAGGTGTTCGGCGCGGCCTGGCTCGGTTCCGATGCGCCCTCAGGCATTGCGCGGATGGGGTTTGCGGATTTGCTCAAGCTATGGCGGCGGCGCACGCCCCTGATCTGGCACGCGCGGCGCAATGACGAGATGATCGTGGGCGTGCTGCTGCGCGTGCTCGGCTGGCCCTTGAAGCTGGTATTCACTTCGGCGGCGCAGCGGCATCACACCTGGATCACGCGCTGGCTGATCCGGCAGATGGATGCAGTCATCGCCACCAGCGCGATCTCCGCGTCCTTCCTCAAGCGCGAGTCTGTCGTGGTGATGCACGGCGTCGATACCGAGGCCTATGCGCCGCCTGCGAACCGCGCCGCGGCGTTTGCGGAGAGCGGACTGCCCGGCCGTTACGCCATCGGCTGTTTTGGCCGCGTGCGCGCCCAGAAGGGCAGCGATGTGTTCGTCGAGGCGATGTGCCGGCTGCTGCCGCGCTATCCCGACTTCACCGCCGTCATGGTCGGTGCGATCGTGCCGGAGCAGCAGGCGTTTGCCAACGGGTTGAAGCGGCGCATCGAGGCAGCAGGGCTGCAGTCCCGCATTGTCATCACCGGCGAGCTCGAAATCGAGGACGTGCGGCGCTGGTACAGGCGGCTGACGATCTATGCCTTCACCTCGCGCAATGAAGGATTTGGGCTGACGCTGATCGAGGCGATGTCTGCCGGCAGCGCGCTGGTCGCCGCACGCGCCGGCGCCGCCGAGTTCGTGGTGGATGATGGCGTCACCGGCATGCTGACGCCGACCGACGATGTCGACGCGCTGGTAGCAGCCCTCGAGCCGCTGATGCGCGATCCTGCGCTGGCTGCGGCGATGGGGGAGCGGGCGCGGGCGCGCGTGGTTGAGAAATTCAGCCTGGATGCGGAAGCAAGCGCCATCGCGGACGTCTATCGCCGGCTGGTCTGAACGTGGATGAATCACCTGAGCGCAACTGAATCAATTGTCGCACCGATCGATTGTCAGTCGACGAATGAATGAGACTTTTCTACTTGCTTGAACGCGCGACCGCACTTCTAATGCAGTTGCGGGCGGGAGCAGGGAGGACAACAGATGAGGATATCGGTTCTTGCGGCGGTGACTGGCGTTGCCTTGCTGCTGGCGGCATGCGGCAGAGACCCCGGCCCGAAGGGCGATCCGGGTCCGCAAGGGCCAGCCGGACCCCAGGGCGCCCAAGGCACGCAGGGCGTGCCGGGTCCGCAAGGCGCGGCGGGTGCCCAAGGCGCACAAGGACCGCAGGGGCCGCAGGGCGTACCTGGTCCGAAGGGCGAGTCCGGACAGGCGGTGCGCTCGGTGCAGGCAGATGGCACCGTCAGCTGTGATGCGAGCGAGACGCTGGTGTCGGTATTTTGTCCTTCCGGTGGAGCGCCCGACGGAACCAAGTGCGGCACGACCCCGACCATTGGTCTTTGTCTGAAAAAACCGTGATGCGAGCAGTCGCCGTCGAGCCCGCGGGGTAGTTCCCTGCGGGCCGATGGGTTTATCGCCGGCTGGTCTGAGCCATCACCTCGACAACGAAGGCATCGAGATCGCCGCCGGCAAACAGGAAGCCGGGCAGGCCCGCAGCTCTTGCCGCCTCGATATCGCTGTCGCGATCGCCGATGACAAAGCTGCCTTCGTGACGCACCGGCCAATGCTCCATCAGATCGTGGATCATGCCGGGCGACGGTTTGCGCCAGTGATGCTCTTCGAGATAGCCCTCGACGGTGCCGGCCGGGTGATGCGGGCAATACCTGATGTCGTCGATGCGCGCGCCCTGCGCCAGCAGCTCGGCGCACATCCAGTCGTGCAGCACATTGAGTTCGGCCTCGGTGAAGAAGCCGCGCGCGACGCCGGATTGGTTGGTGAAGAAGAACACGAGATAGCCGGCATCGTTCAGCCGCCTGATCGCCTTGGCCGCATTTGGCATCCAGCGGATGCGCTCCTTGGCGCCCATGTAGCCGTCGTCGTGGTTGACGACGCCGTCACGGTCGAGGAAGGCGGCGGGTCTCCGCTCCAGCGTCACGCGCCGCTCCCGTTCGCCGAAGCCAGCACGCGCTGCGCGATTTCGACCACGTCGGTTGCGGAGATGTCGCGCATGCAGCGATGATCGTTCTGCTTGCAGACGGTGCGCTGGCACGGCTGGCAGGAAAGCTGCGTCCTGGTCTGCACGGTCGCGGCAAGTCCGTTGAGCGGCGCCCACAGATAGGGGCTGGTCGGGCCGAAGATGCCCATGGTCGGCGTGCCGATCGCGGCCGCGATATGCATCAGGCCGGAGTCGTTGGTGATGGCGACGCTGGCGGAGGCCATCGCCAGGACGCCGTTGCGCAGGTCGTTGCCGGTGAGATCGCGCACCTTCGGCCCGCCGGCTGTGACGATCTCCTGCGCCAGCGCCTTCTCGCCGGGGCCGCCGACCACCCAGACGTCAAAGCCACGGTCAGCGAGCAGCCGTGCCGCCTCGGCGTAGTAGGTCCAGCGCTTGGAGGCCCCGACAGAGCCGGGCCCGAGCGCAATGGCCCGGCTACCGCCGAGCCCGTTGGCCTGCCGCCAGCGGCCGGCTTCT
>DATEJC010000420.1:0-4966 GCA_035278345.1 Bradyrhizobium sp.
ACTGCAGGCCCGCGTTTTCCCGGGGCAGGGGTGGCCGGCGCGGGCGTCGGACCCTCGGCCGGCGTGCCGTTGACCATGCTGGAGAGGCCGGACAGACCCGCTTGCGCGATTTTGCGCAGCACCATGTCGTCGGCGCTGGCCCAGGCGTCGCGGCCTCCCTTGCCGGCGGGCTCCTCGCCGGAGAGGCGCAGCGCGCGCTGCTGGCTGCCGTCATAGACGTCCCACACCCAGGCGATCATGGTGCGGCCGCGCACCACCTGCGCCGAGAGATAGCTGCGCACCCGATAGGTCGCAGCATTCTCGCGCGAGACGATGGCGAGGTTGCGCAACTTGGATTCGCTGTCGAGCACGCTGACCATGCGGTCGAACACCTGCGGCGGCGGACCGTCGATGGATTCGAAGGTGACAGTCGCGGCTCCGCCGCCGGCCATCGCAAACGCGCCGCCGGCCGATCCCCCGGTGGAGGCGCAGCCGCCGAGCGCGCATGCCGCCAACAGCGCCGCGGCGATCACCGCGCGCGAGGTGGCCCGAAGCCTGGTTGACGCGTCCCTCATTGGCCCCTGCGATAGCGTTAACGGCCGTTAACGTCTAGGGCAGGCAGGACACAGGAACGGGATGAAAACGGCAGGGCGAGCCCAGCCGATTTTGCTTCAACTTGGGACAACGCAATATGCCGGACCGGCTTCCGCGCTAATATGCCGGAATTCGTCAACCGGGCGGGGTGATCCATGCGGGCTTTTCTTCTCGACGGCTATGGCGCGATCGATGACCACGTGAAGCTCGCCGATGTCGCCGATCCCATCGCCGGCCCCGACGACGTGCTGATCGACATTCATGCCGCAAGCCTCAATCCGATCGACTTCAAGATCGTGCGCGGCGATCTCAAGCGCGTGTCGAAATACCGGTTGCCGCGCACGTTCGGCTTCGATGCCAGCGGTGTTGTGCTGGCGGCGGGGGCGGGCGTGAGCCAGTTCAAGCCGGGCGATGCGGTCTATGTGCGTGCCTCGCGCGAGACCATCGGCACCTTTGCTGAAAAGGTCGCGCTGCCGAAAGCATATGTCGCGCTCAAGCCGGCGAGCACCACGCATGCGGAAGCCGCCTCCCTGCCGCTGGTGGGCCTGACGACACTGCAGGGGTTTGCCCGCGTCGGCGCCCGCGCCGGCCAGCGTATCCTGATCCATGCCGGCGCCGGCGGCATCGGCACCTTCGCGGTTCAATACGCCAAGCACATTGGCCTTGAGGTCACCACAACGACGAGTTCGAAGAACGCCGACTTCGTCAAGTCGCTCGGCGTCGACAGGATCATCGCCTATGACCGCGAGAACTATCTCGAACAGGGCGGCGGCTATGACATCGTCTACGACACGCTCGGCGGCGCGTTCACGGTGGATGCCTTCAGGCTGGTGAAGCGCGGCGGCGCCGTCATCTCGCTGAGCGGCCCGCCCGATCGCGATTTCGCCCGGCGCGAGGGCGCGGGCCTCCTGGTGCGCGTCGCGGTCTGGCTGATGAGTCGGAAAGTCTATGCGGCAAGCGAAGCGGCCGGCGCCAGCTATTGCTGGTTCTTCACCGAGCCCAATGGCGACCAGCTGCGCCTGATCGCCGGTCTCGTCGACAGCGGCGCGATCAAACCGGTGATCGACCGCGAATTTTCCTTCGATCAGCTGCCGGCGGCGCTCGCTTATCTGGAGAAGGGGCGGGCGCGCGGCAAGGTCGTGCTGAAGGTGAAGTAGGCACGCAAGCGCGCTCCCACGCGATCGCATATGCGTGGCATTCCAGTTACAAGCGGTCTCTTGCTACCGGCACGCCGCATTGCACAGGACAATGGTCGTTGACACGACTGGTGCACAGTCCAATGATCGTTCGATCGATAGCCCGGTCCATTCCGCCGGCCTCCCGGACGCGGTGATCTGCCCCTTTTACGAGGGCGGACATCCCGGCGAACTTGCAATGCCATCCCGGCACTTCAGAGCGCGAGTTCTGAGTACCCAAGAAACGTTCATTCAAGGCGTTACCCCGGTCTTGAGGGGCACAACGTCGTTGCCAACGTTCAGCAACAGGGGGGATCACCATGAGCACGACAGCCACGACCATTGATCGCTCGCAGCCGCTGCCGCCAGGCGCCGACGCGGTCGAATCCGTGTATTCGAAGGTCAGCAGGCGCATCATTCCGTTGTTGCTGATCGCCTACATGATCGCCTTCCTCGACCGCATCAATATCGGCTACGCGCAACTGCAGATGAAGCAGACGCTGCCCTTTGGCGATGCGGTGTATGGGCTCGGTGCGGGCATCTTCTTCCTCGGCTACTTCCTGTTTGAAGTTCCGAGCAACCTGTTGCTGGAACGGATCGGCGCGCGCAAGACACTGCTGCGGATCATGGTGCTGTGGGGGATTACCGCAGCCGCGATGGCTTTCGTGTCGACGCCGGCCCAGTTCTATATCGCGCGCTTCCTGCTCGGCGTGTTCGAGGCGGGATTCTTTCCCGGCGTCATTCTCTACTTCACCTACTGGTTCCCGTCGGTGCGGCGCGGGCAGGTCATCGCCATCTTCATGTCGGCGACGACCATCATCAGCGTGATTGCCGGACCGCTCTGCGGCGCAACGCTGAAGTATTTCGACGGAATCTATGGCCTCGCCGGATGGCAATGGCTGTTCATCGTGCAAGGCCTGCCGGCCACCGTGCTGGGCATCGTCATCTTCTTCTACCTGCAGGACAAGCCGGCCGATGCGCATTGGCTGACGCAGACGGAGAAGGATCTCCTTGACCACAACCTGATGCATGACACGAAGAACATCGCCGGCGAGGCGGAGGGTGACGTGTGGAAGATGCTGCGGGATTGGAGGGTCTATGTGCTGTCGCTGGTCTATTTCCTTTTGCTTGGCGCGACCTACACGATGGTCTTCTGGCTGCCGACGCTGATCCAGAGCTGGGGTGTCAAGGATTTGCTGCTGATCGGCATCTATGCCGCGATCCCGAACGCGGTCGGCGTCATTGGAATGATTCTGATCGGCCGCAGCTCGGACAAGCATCGCGAGCGGCGCTGGCACTTCGCGATATGCGTCGCCATCGGCGCCGTCGGCCTGTTCATCACCACGCTGTTGCAGGGAAATCTGGTGGGGTCGATCATCGCGCTGTCGTTTGCCACGATTGGCATCGCGGCGGCGACGCCGCTGTTCTTCGCCGCGATCACCGAGTATTTGTCCAAGGCGGCGGCCGCCTGCGGCATCGCGCTGATCAGTAGCCTCGGCAATCTCGGCCCGGCGGTGAGCCCGTCGCTCAACGGATTGATCCAGCAGGCGACCGGCAGCACCGCCTACGGCATCTACCTGGTAATGGCGATGTATGTGTTGGCGGGAGCCATTCTCCTGGCCGCCGTGCATGCGGCCAGGCCGGCGGAGCAGCGCGCGGCTTAGTGGACAGCAGCCGCAACCGAAGCCGCTATTCGCGCTCCAGCGCGATGGCGTGCACGTGGCGGCCGTAGTCCGGCTCGTTGCGGTGCACGGAGCGGCGATAGCTGAAGCAGCGCTCGTCCGAATAGGTGTCGATGCCGAGATCGTCGATCATCAGCACGCCGGCATTCTCCAGCCGCAGGCGGATCAAGCCGGCGAGGTCGAACATCGCGTGTCCCTCGCGCTCGCCGGGCAGGAAGAAGCGCGCATAGTCGGCGTCCGCCTCGAGGAAGCGCTCGACGAACTCAGGGCCGACCTCATAGGAGTGCTGGCGGATCAGCGGGCCGATGGCGGCGACGATCCCGCTACGGTCGGCGCCGAGCTTTTCCATCGCATCAATGGTGGATTCCACAATGCCTGATAGCGCGCCCTTCCAGCCGGCATGTGCCGCGCCAATGACGCGCGCGGCGGGATCGACGAACAGGATCGGTGCACAGTCCGCCGTGGTGACGCCGATGGCGAGACCTTCCACGCGGGTGACGAGCGCATCGGCCTTGGGGCGCGGTCCGCCGTTCCATGGACCGGTCGCCACGATGGTGTCGGGTGAATGGATTTGATGGACGTTCAGAAAATAGTCCGGCGCAACGCCAAGCTGCTCGGCCATGCGCCGGCGATTCTCCATCACGTTGGCCTTGTCGTCGTTCGAGCCGAGACCGCCGTTGAGGCTTGTGTAGACTCCGTCGGACACGCCGCCCTCGCAGGTGAAGAAGGCATGGCGCAGGCCGGGAACGGCCGCCAGCAGCGAGGAGCCCAGCATCATGGTTTGGCGTCCTGGGTCTCGTCGGAGAGGCCTGCGAGCGAAACCAGATCGGGCTGCGAGATGCCGATCACCTTGAACATCGAGCCCATGCCGCCGCGGCCGGAGTCGGTGAGGCGTTTCAGCGCGCCGTCGATGCCGGCGGACACCTCGGGCGTGGCCTTCGCCATCAGCGTCGCCGCGCGTGTCTCGATGCCGAGCCGCATGAGGAAATCGCCCTGCGTCACCGGACCGTGCACGCGCGCGCCGAGATCCTCCGCCGCGCGTCCGAGCGCCTGGAAGTCGACATGGGCGGTGACGTCGGCCTGCCCGGGATTTTGCAGCGGATCGGTGAAGCTGTGGCGGGCGATGGCCTGAAAGGTGTCGCCGGCATCGCTGCGCAGATGGCCGTAATCGATGATCAGCGCCGCGCCGTCCTGTTCGCGGACGCGGCGGGCGATCTTCATGATCTCCTTGTCCGGCCGCCACTCGAACACGGCGCCGACGGGTGCGGCGCGCACCAGGGGCGGCAGCAGCACCTCGAAGCGCGGCGTCGGCTCGGGCGCGTGGGAGAACACCAGCTTCTCGTTGCTGTCGAGCTCGACCGTGCGCTCGTGCCAGCCGGCCTCGCCTTTCACCATCTGGTGAATCGGCAGCACGTCGAAATATTCGTTGGCGAGGATCACCGCCGGACCGTCGAGCACGTCGTCGATGGTGTCGTGCCAGGTGATGTTGCGCACGCCCGACAGCGTCGCGCGCTGCTTTTCGCGCAGCACCGGATT
>DATEJC010000421.1:0-4638 GCA_035278345.1 Bradyrhizobium sp.
TATGCTGATCGCCAACGGCAAGATCGAGCATCCCCTGCAGGCGATCGCCGATGGCGGCAGCTGTACCTGGTTCCTCACGCCGGCGAATCCCGTCACCGCGCGCAAACGCTGGATCGCGGGCTCGCTGGAGCCGAAGGGCACGTTGACGATCGATGCCGGCGCCGTCAGCGCGCTGCGTGCCGGCAAGAGCCTGCTGCCGGCCGGCGTGATCCGGGTCGACGGCCAATTCGCGCGCGGCGATGCCGTGATCGTGCGCGGCCCAGACACCCGCGAGGTCGGCCGCGGGCTTGTCGCCTACGACGCCGAGGACGCCGAGAAGATCAAGGGCCGCTCCTCGCCCGACGTGATGACGATCCTGGGCATCAGCGGCCGATCGGAGATGATCCACCGGGATGATCTGGTGGTGGGCCCGCCGGGGACTGTCCCGGTCAAGTAGGTCATTGGCCGACCTTGCAAATTCGGCCTGGCGCCGGGCAGCCATCCAGTTCCGTGCCTCGCCAGACCCCCGATTTCCGTGCTAGGAGAAGGCCTTAACTGAAGGCCAAAGATCTCTAAAGACCACCATGACCACCGCGCTGAAAGCCATCGACGGCTCCGCCGACCTGCCCGCCCTGATGACCGAGCTGGCCAAGGGCGCCCGCGCGGCTGCGCGGCTGCTGGCGCTGGCGCCGTCTGAGCAGAAGAACCGGGCGCTGGAAGCGATCGAGCGGGCGATCCGCGCCAATGCGGCAAAAATCCTTGCGGCGAATGCGGAAGACGTCGCCGAGGTGAAGGCCGGCGGCGCGACCTCCGCCTTCCTCGATCGGCTGACGCTGACGCAGTCGCGCGTCGACGCGATGGCCGACGGAGTCGCCATCGTGCGCGGCATCGCCGATCCCGTCGGCACGGTCACCGAAAGCTGGCAGCGGCCGAACGGCATGACGATCGAGCGCGTGCGCGTGCCGCTCGGCGTGATCGGCGTGATCTTCGAAAGCCGTCCCAATGTCGCGGCCGATGCCGGCGTGCTCTGCCTGAAGTCGGGCAATGCCGTGATCCTGCGCGGCGGCTCCGACAGTTTCCGCTCCTGCCGTGCCGTCCATGAATGCCTGGTCCAGGGCTTGCGCGAAGCGGGCCTGCCTGAGGCTTCGATCACGCTGGTGCCGACGCGCGACCGCGCCGCTGTCGGACTGATGCTGTCGGGACTTGAAGGCGGCATCGACGTCATCGTACCGCGCGGGGGAAAAAGCCTCGTCGCGCGCGTCGAGGCCGAAGCGCGCGTGCCTGTGTTTGCGCATCTCGAAGGCGTCAATCACGTCTACATCGACAAATCAGCCAACCCCGACATGGCGAAGTCGATCGTGCTGAACGCGAAGATGCGGCGCACCGGCGTCTGCGGCGCGGCCGAGACGCTGCTGGTGGATCGTGCGGCAGCCAGCGCCAATCTGAAGCCGCTGGTGACGATGCTGATCGATGCCGGCTGCGAGGTGCGCGGCGATGCCGCCGTGCAGCAAGTCGACGCGCGGGTAAAGCCTGCGTCCGACGAAGACTGGGACACCGAGTATCTCGATTCCATCATCGCCGCGCGCGTGGTCGACGGCGTTGGCGAGGCGATCACGCATATCCAGAATCACGGCTCGCGCCACACCGACGCGATCGTGGCTGAGGATGCAGCCGCGGCGCAAAAATTTCTCAACGAGGTGGATTCGGCGATTGTGCTGCATAACGCCTCGACGCAGTTCGCCGATGGCGGCGAGTTCGGTTTTGGCGCGGAGATCGGCATTGCCACCGGCAAATTCCACGCGCGCGGACCTGTCGGCGCCGAGCAGCTGACCAGCTTCAAATACCGCGTGCACGGCACCGGGCAGACGCGGCCGTGATCCTGTTTGCGGGGACGTCCCGTTGAAACCTGCCAGCGTTGCGTCACCTTGTGCCGCGCAAGCCATTCCGCTCTATAGCAACGGCATGCGCGTCGGATTGCTCGGCGGCTCCTTCAATCCGCCGCATGCGGCGCACCGCGCCATCAGCCTGTTCGCGATCAAGCGGCTGAAGCTCGACCGCGTCTGGTGGCTGCTCAGCCCCGGCAATCCGCTGAAGGATCACAACGGGCTGCGTGCGCTCGCCGAGCGCGCGCAGGCGGCCAAGGACATCGCCGACGATCCGCGCATCGACATCAGCTGTCTCGAAGCTGTCATCGGCACCCGCTACACTGTCGACACGATCACGCATTTGCGCCGCCGTGTTTCGGGCGTGCGCTTCGTATGGATCATGGGCGCCGACAATCTCGCGCAGTTCCATCGCTGGAAGGACTGGCGGCGCATCGCCGCCGAGGTGCCGATTGCCGTGATCGACCGTCCACCCCAAAGTTTTCGCGCGCTCGCAGCACCCGCGGCGCAGGCGCTGGCACGCTACCGATTGCCCGAGAATCAGGCGCAACGCCTGCCGGATCAGGGCGCGCCAGCCTGGGCCTTCCTGTCGGGCATGAAACTCAGCCTTTCCTCGACGGTACTGAGGAACCCGGACGGGAGCTGGCGAGTAAAAAAGTGAGGCGAAGAAGTAACGCATGTGAAGGAAAACGACGGGTTACTGGAATATTGAAACCATTAACCCCACATGCGTAGTATGGTTGGCGGGGCCGAAGGATTCGGCCTTGCGATACAGTGAAAGGAAATGGTCCCTGGCCACACCTGTATTGTCCAAGTCGGTTTTACCAAAAGGTTCTAAGACCACTGGTTCTAAGACCGCGCGTAAAACATCGACCCAAGCTGCGGCCTTGAAGGCGCAAAGCGACGCCGACGAGACGCTGAATATGATCCTCTCCCGCCTCGACGATATGAAGGCGGAAGAAACGGTCACCATCGACCTTCGCGGCAAGTCCGCATATTCCGACTACATGATCATCACTACGGGCCGGGTCAACCGGCACGTCGGCGCGATCGCGGAAAATGTCACCAAAGCCCTGAAGGAAAACGGAATCAAGAATCTCCATGTCGAGGGCATGCCCAACTGCGACTGGGTGCTGATCGATTCCGGCGACGTGATCGTGCACGTATTCAGGCCGGAGGTTCGCGAATTCTACAACCTCGAGCGGTTGTGGACGCAGAGACCGGCGGCGGCGAAGGCGATCTAGGCAAGTCAGGCCGATGCGAATCGGCCGGCGCGCATGTACGTTGTACTGCGCACCATTTGGTGCGCAGGAAAATGGCTCCAATGCGCCGCCCCTATTGGCGCGCAGGTTGTTTGTTTGACGCGTTTTCAATAGAAAACGCTATGCGCCTCATCGTCATCGCTGTCGGCCGGCTGAAGCAGGGTCCCGAACGGGAGCTAACGAATCGCTATCGCGATCGCTTCGACGATATCGGCCGCAAGCTCGGCTTTCGCGGCCTCGAGATTCATGAAATTCCGGAAAGCCGCGCCCGCGATGCCGCGACACGGATGAGCGAGGAGGCGGCCGCTATCGCGGCGTACTTCCCGGAAAAATACGGGCTCATTGCGCTGGACGAGCGCGGCAAGAGCATCGACAGCGCCGCCTTTGCCGCCCATCTCGGTCGCTTCCGCGACGCGGCGACGGATATAATTTTCGTCATCGGCGGCGCGGACGGACTTTCGCCGGAATTGCGGGGCAAGGCTAGGCTTGTAGTGGCGTTTGGAGCCGCGACCTGGCCGCACCAGATGGTCCGCGTGATGCTCCTGGAACAGATTTATCGGGCCGCGACGATTTTGGCCGGCCACCCCTATCACCGCGCCTAGCGCGATACGGAAAAGATGCAGTCAGCGCGGGACAGAAATCCGATCGCCGCCACCGTCGAAAGCGGTCAGCGATCGTCCGTCGCCGTCACGCTCTCGCTGGCCCTGCTGTCGGCGGCCCTGGCGCTGCCTGCCTCCGCGCAGACGGCTCCGCCCGCTCCCGTCTCTGCCGACACCATCAAGCAGCGCGAGCAGGAATTGGAAGCAGCGCGCACCGAACAGAAGAACGCCGCCGAGCTCAGGCAGAAGCTGCAGGCCGAGATCGCCGCGATCGGACAGGATCGCAGCAAGCTCAACCAGCAACTGATCGACACCGCCACGAAAGTGCGCGCTGTCGAAACGAACATCACCGACGCCGAATCGCGGCTGCGTCCGCTCGACAGCCGCGAGACGCAGGTCCGCGCTTCGCTGGATTCGCGCCGCTCGGAAATCGTCGAGGTGCTGGCGGCGCTCCAGCGCGCGGGCCGGCGCACTCCGCCCGCCCTGCTGGTTCGCCCGGAAGACGCGCTGCAGTCGCTGCGCACCGCGATGCTGCTGGGTGCCGTGGTGCCGGAGCTGCGCGGGCGCGCGGAACGATTGACGGCCGACCTCGGCGAGCTGGTCGCCTTGCGCAAGCAGATCGCAACCGAGCGCGACAAGCTTGCCATCGATCGCGACCGGCTGCAGGACGACCACATCAAGTTGAGCGCACTGGTCGACGAGCGCCAGCGCAAGCAGGCCGCGGTCGAAAAGGACATGGAGGCCGAGGGCGCCCGCGCCGTGGCGCTCTCCAAACAGGTCGACAGCCTGCAGGGCCTGATCGCCAAGATGGAGCAGGACCTGAAAGCGGCTGCCAAGGCGGCCGCTGCGGCAACCATGCAGGGCACCCCTGCGGCCACCGACGGCAAGCCCAAATCGGCCCTTTTCAAGGACCAA
>DATEJC010000422.1:0-6368 GCA_035278345.1 Bradyrhizobium sp.
GGGCTGTGGACGGCCACCGCCGCAGTGCAGCGACTGGCATTTTAATTGCTTAGAGGGAATCGGCCGATGGTGGCCGGGTACACCAGTGGGTCCCAACGCTTCGGGCTCCCACCCAGATCGTTTCATCAACAGGAAGGCTCAATGACCAAGTACAAGCTCGAGTATATCTGGCTCGACGGATATACGCCGACACCGAACCTGCGCGGCAAGACGCAGATCAAGGAATTCGCTTCGTTCCCGACGCTCGAGCAACTGCCGCTCTGGGGCTTTGACGGCTCCTCGACGCAGCAGGCCGAAGGCCACAGCTCCGACTGCGTGCTCAAGCCCGTTGCGGTCTATCCCGACGGTGCCCGCACCAACGGCGTCCTCGTGATGTGCGAAGTCATGATGCCCGACGGCAAGACCCCGCATCCGTCCAACAAGCGCGCCACCATCCTCGACGATGCAGACGCCTGGTTCGGCTTCGAGCAGGAGTATTTCTTTTACAAAGACGGCCGTCCGCTCGGCTTCCCGTCTGAGGGTTATCCGGCGCCGCAGGGCCCGTACTACACCGGCGTCGGCTACAAGAACGTCGGCGACGTCGCCCGCAAGCTCGTGGAAGAGCATCTCGACCTCTGCCTGCATGCCGGCATCAACCACGAAGGCATCAACGCTGAAGTCGCCAAGGGCCAGTGGGAATTCCAGATCTTCGGCAAGGGCTCCCGCACCGCTGCCGACCAGATGTGGATGGCCCGCTACCTGATGCTGCGGCTGACCGAGAAATACGGCATCGACATCGAATTCCACTGCAAGCCGCTCGGCGATACCGACTGGAACGGCTCAGGCATGCACGCCAATTTCTCGACCAAATACATGCGCGAAGTCGGCGGCAAGGATTACTTCGAGAAGCTGATGTCAGCCTTCGAGAAGAACCTGATGGATCACATCGCCGTCTACGGTCCTGATAACGACAAGCGTCTGACTGGCAAGCACGAGACCGCTCCGTGGAACAAGTTCAGCTATGGCCTGGCTGACCGCGGCGCTTCGATCCGCGTGCCGCACTCCTTCATGAACAACGGCTACAAGGGCTATCTGGAAGACCGCCGTCCGAACTCGCAAGGCGACCCCTACCAGATTGCCTCGCAGATCCTGAAGACGATCTCGGAAGTCCCGACCGCAGCCAAGTCGGCGGCGGCCTGAGGATACGATACGACGGGGGTGGGGCCCCCTTGACAATCTGATGATCCGCCATGGCGATACCGCTGTGGCGGATCATTCGTTTATGACAGTACAAGGCCGTTTCCCCTTATTTCCCCTTGGGCCTAACCGCGCTATGTACGGTGGCGCTCGATCGCCGGGGACACGGCAGGTGTTTGCGGGATTTTATACCGTCAGGTTTCAGCTCAACGATGCGGTGGGCCGCAGCGTGATGTATGCGCATGCCGGCAAGCTGCTCGGCGGCAATTCAGCCTTCGCCCATATCGGGACCTATGAGGAGAACGGCGAGGACATCAACATCGAGGTGAAGACCATCCGCCACAACCCCGATCCGAACTACCGCGCCATGGCCGGCACCGACGACGCGACGCTGATCGCAAGAGGGCAGGCGGACGGTGAGCGCTATCGCTTCAAGGGCGCGCTGAAGGAATTGCCGGGCGCGGTATTCCAGTCCGTCATGACACCGGTGCAGGAAGAGGCGGTGCCGATCGCCGGCGGGGTTGGCGAGGGCGGCGTCGTCAACGGGCTTTATTCCATCCATGTCCGCATGCTCGACGGCGTCGAAGGCGGGCTCACCGGCGTGATGCTGCTCAACAACGGCCGCATCCTCGGCGGCGATGCGTCATTCTATTATCTCGGTACCTACACCTCGCAGAACGGCCGCTGGAAGGGGCAGATCCTCAACCAGGAGCACACGCCGTCAGTCGGCGACAATCCGGTGTTTGGAGGCCATGAGGTCGGCATCGGGTTTTCCGGCACCTGCGACGAGGAGGGCGCGCTGGTGGAGGCGACTGCCCTTGCCGGCAAGCGCAGCCTGCGTCTTACGGCCGTGCTGAAACTGATGCGGCGGGCGTGAGGGGCGATGGACGCGATCCGCGTGCTCTCGACGCTCGCCGTGAAGGGCGCTTTCGCCGAACTCGTGAAGCGATTTCAGGCCGCAAGCGGCACGTGCATTGACGCCGATTTCGCGCCGACTCTGGCGCTGTTCGACCGCCTGCGCGCCCGGGAAGCGGCCGACATCGTTATCCTTACCCGCGAGGGGCTCGATGAAATGATGGCCGAAGGACGCGTGGCCGCCACAAGCTGTGTCGATCTCGCGCGCTCCTATGTCGGCATTGCCGTGAAGGCCGGCCGCGCGCATCCGGATATCTCGACGGCAGACGCGCTGCGCACCGCGCTCACCCAGGCCCGCGCGGTGGCCTATTCGCGCATCGGCGCCAGCGGCATCCTGTTTGCGCAGCTGATCGTGCGGCTCGGGATCGCCCACATTGTCAACGCCCACGCCGTCGTCATTCCCTCCGGCCTGACCGCCGAGCGGGTGGCGAGCGATGAAGCGGATCTCGCCGTGCAGCAGATCAGTGAGCTGAAGCAGGTCGCCGGCATCGAAGTCGTCGGGCCCATCCCGCGCGAGTTGCAGGTGCCGGCCGTCTTCTCGGCCGGCCGGATGGCGACCACAGAGAAGGCGGCGAAATCGGAGCAGTTCCTGAAATTCCTGCGCTCGCCGGAAGCTGCGTCGGTGCTGCGCGAGGCAGGGCTCGAGCCTTGAATTTGCGCGCCTTACGACGCAACCTTCAGGATATGAGGCGGATCGTTCAGACAACCTTGCTTGGTACGGTCGTTGCGCTTGCCGCGCCGACGCTGGCTCATGCGCAATCGGCCGATATGGTGCTGTGCGACCGTCTGGCCGCCGATCCCTCCGATCCCGACAAGCCAGCCGATATCAAGGGCGTGCCCGAAGTCGCCGCAGCCGACATCGCAACGGCCATCAAATATTGCGCCGTCGCCGGCAGGTCGCAGCGACGCGCGGTGTACCAACTCGGTCGCGCCTATGCAGCCAAAGGGCAATTGCCGGAAGCGATGGCCGCCTGGCGCAAGGCTGCCGAGAAAGGCTCGTCCTCGGCGATGGTCGAGCTTGGTGTGGCCTATGGCATGGGCGCGGGTGTCGCGAAAGACGAAGCGCAGGCGCGCAAGCTGTTCGAGCGCGCCGCGCAAGCCGGCAATCCACGTGGCGTCACCAATCTTGCGGCGCTTGGCGGTGGCGGTGCGCCGGCCGATCCCGCGCTCTCGCGCGAATTGCTCGGCCGCGCTGCCGAGACCAATGCGGAGGCGCAGTACCAGCTCGGCATGATGCTGTCGGAAGGTACCGGCGGCGAGAAGGACGACGTCGCCGCGCGCGCCATGTTCGAGAAGGCTGCCGCGCAAAACCACCCGGCCGCGCTGGCGCGCATGGGTGCGTTTGCCGCCGAAGGCCGCGGCGGGCCGAAGGACTCTGCCGCCGCAAAAGCCTACTACGAGCGCGCCGCCGCGTTTGGCGATGAGGATGCAAAGAAGGCACTGGAACGGCTGCGCTGTCCCTATGTGATCAAGGACAAGCGCGGCGGCGTGGTGTCGACGCTTTGCTTCTGAGGGCGCGTACTCATGAATTGTCCCGGCCCTGAAATCCGACATCGGCGGGGGCGAAGGCTTGCTGCTAAAGGCCAGTGGCGGATATTCGGCCTCAGCCGTCGGGCCAATAGCGACTACTGTTGGCGGCATCGCCAGGAAGACACTTCGCCGATCCCGATCGCATCCCGGCAGAAGACGACTTTCCGGTCACCAGTCGCCTCTCACCACGGACCCGCAGTAGGTCCATCAGATTGGAAGGATCATTCGTTTGAGATCCCCGTCACGCGGTCAACAACATGGTCAATCGAGAGGCGTCCGGGTCCCCAGCACATAATGGCGAGCGCCATTGCCGCCCAGGTAATGTGGACTGGCCAGCCATCCGGCACCGTAAGCTCGACGATCACGGTCATGAACAGCAATCCGAGAGCTACAAAGCGCGTTCCGAGCCCGACGACCAACAGAGCCGGAAAACACACCTCACCCAATCCGGAGAGAAAGGCCATTACTGTCGGCGCGGGAAAGTGATAGGGCCCGCCGGGCAGGTGCAGCATGAACTCATCGCTGAACAAGGCGATCGCTGTATCGTTGAGCTTGAGAAATCCATCCCATTTCAGGATACCCGAACGCCAAAAAGGCACGGCGAGCGCTACGCGCAGCACGAGCTGCACGATGGAAGGTGCGGCGATCGCCTGCACGAGATGGTTTGCTCGATCGATCAGGTGCCGCAGAGACGGAAGACCGTTGGCGGGCACCATGTGCCGTCCCGAAATCATCATGGGTCTCCTGAATTGACCGATGTGAATGCGCCCGCCTCGATCAGGCCGGCGATGTTCGAGGCAATGTCGAAATCGGGCGTATCGTCCAGCGCCGCCGCTGTGGCAACGCCAAGAGGGTGTCCGGAGATCAAGCTGGCCGCGAAGATCGCGCCGCCGGACCGCATCCGCCGCACAACGACAGCAAACTCCGGCCGGGTGATCAACGCGTCTTCCGATGCCGAGGCATCAATCCTCACCGCGGGCCCGCTCTCACGGTTGGCGGCAAAAATCGTGACGGCCGAGAAGTGCGAACGTACGATCCGCGCCGCGGGATGCGCGGTGAATGTCAGGCCGGCTAGCTGCTCCGATGCGATGTGTGCCAGTGCGGCAGCCGGAAGCGGCGCGGCGTCGGCGGCGTGATAGGCGTCCAGCCAGGCACGCTCGATCCTCGCGACGTCGGAAAGCCACGGCATGGATTGCGCGTAGGCATAGCCTTCGATGAAGACCGGGAAATCGTGACCATATTCAAAAAGCAACGGCGAGACCGGCGGCGTTTCGCGGATGTGAAAGCGTGCCATGGCACGGAAAAAGTCGGGGCCGGTGATGCGCTGCACCGCCGGGTAGATCGAGGCAAGGGCGTCGATCAGGCTAACCATGACATTGTTACGGTAGACGTCGTAGCGCCTGCCAGCCGCCTTGCCGCCCGGTCCGGTGACGCCAGACGGAGCGGTGCGCGCCGGATCCAGGAGCGCGCTCGCGAAATACGCAGCGTACGAGTCGTGTAGCTCAGGCAGCATGACGATCATCCCTCGCGGCCTGGTAACGGTCGAGAACGACTTGCGCGGCGGTCGCTTCGGCCTTCAGGATCGGCCAATCCGGGATCTTGCTGTCCCACTCGATCAGGGTCGGCACAGGGCCGCGGCATGCGATCACGATTTCGAACAGCTTCCACACGGCGTCCGCAACCGGCCCATCATGGCTGTCGATCAGAAGCGGCGCGCCCTCGTCGTCACTCTGCTCGGTGTGGCCAGCAAGATGAATCTCCCCGACCAACGCGAGTGGAAAGTCAGCGAGATATTCAAGTGCAGAGAAGCCGTGATTGGTGGCGGAAACAAAAACATTGTTGATGTCGAGCAGAAGACCGCAACCGGCGCGCTTCGCAACGCCGCGAATGAATTCCGTCTCGCTAATCGTCGACTCACGAAACGCAACGTACGTCGATGGGTTTTCCAGGAGAATCGGGCGCCGGATCGCTTCCTGCACCTGGTCGATGTGATCGCAGACACGCTCAAGTGTCTCCTCGGTATATGGCAAAGGCAGCAAATCATTGAAGAAGCTGGTCGCGTGCGTCGACCAGGCGAGATGCTCAGACACCAGCGATGGCTGATAGCGAGCAACAAGCGCACGAAAGCGCGCGAGATGCGCGCGGTCGAGCGGCGCAGGCCCTCCGATCGACATGCAAACGCCGTGCAGGGAGATCGGATACTCGCTGCGGACCCGTTCGAGCGCGCGATGCGGTGGTCCACCGGCGCCCATATAGTTCTCGGCATGTACTTCGAAGAAGCCGCGCTGCGAGCCCTCAGCGACAATCGCAGGGAGGTGTTCGTGCTTGAAGCTTGTCCCGGCATCGTCGCCGATTGTGAGGGGATAGCGGAGGGGAATGGCGGCAGTCGCCGGGGGCTTTATCGCCGAGTTCATATCGCTCCTCCGCCTTTTGTTACTTCTCTTGTCGTCTTCTCAGGCCGGCGTCAGCGAACCCTTCTTGCCGTTCGGCAGCTCGATGCTGGTGCAGGTGCCGCCCCGGACGAATTTCCAAGCGTTACCCTGGAAGTCGACGGTCGAAGTGCCTTGGCAGGTTGTGCCCGGTCCTGCCGCGCAGTCGTTCTGGCCCTTCAGCGCGACGCCAAAGCACTTCTCTTTCTTGGCGGCCATTGCCGCATCTCCTTCGGCCTTGGTGAGCGGGCCAGCGACGGCCAGCGTTGCAAGCGCAGTGGAGACGGCGCCCGCGAGAGCGAGCGAAGTGATGGTAGC
>DATEJC010000423.1:0-3658 GCA_035278345.1 Bradyrhizobium sp.
GGCGCCATCGGGCTGTTCGCGCCGGTCGGCGCCGTCAAATGGCTGCTGCAGACCGAGCCCGAGGATGCCGGCATCCTCACTTTGTTCTTTATTCCGGTCTGGTGCTTGCTGGTGGTGATCGGCCTGCTGGTCGGACGCCGGCTCGGCATCGCGCTGGTCGGCATCCGGCGCGTTGCGGAGCGCTGACGATCCTTACTGCGCCACAAGCGTTCTAACTCCTCATCCTGACGAGCGCGTAGCGCGCGCGTCTCGAAGGATGCAGGCCCGCCTGTGGCCTCATGGTTCGAGACGCGCTTCGCGCTCCTCAGGATGAGGAGCTCATGACGCGGTTCGGCTACTTCGCCGCCTGCCGCACCGCCAGCGCCGGCTTGGTCACGCCATCGAGGCCGCTGAGCATCAACACCGTGAGCAGCGCGTTCTGCGGGCCCATCCAGGCGTCCGTGTTCTTGTACCATTCGTTGCGCGAGTGCCAGTTGCCGCCCTCGCCGCCGCCGCCGATGGTGACGGCGGGAATGCCGAGCGACATCGCGATGTTGGAGTCGGTCGAGGAGCCGGCAAAGGTGACGCGAGGCCCGCGGGCAATGGTGGAGACCGCGCGCTGCGTCGCCTGCACGATCGGCGAATCCATCCCGACAATGCCGGCCGGACGATCGCCGATCAGCTTGATCTCCACCGTCATCTTGTCGGTGTTCCAGCGCGCGTTTTCTTCAACGACGGCCTGCTTGACGAGTGCGAGCAATTTCTCCTCGAGCTTGAGCAGCTCCTCGGTGGAATTCGAGCGCATGTCGACCGCCATGCGTGCTTCCGCCGCGATCGCGTTGACCGAAGTGCCGCCGCGCACGGTGCCGACGGTGAAGGTGGTCCTCGGCTCGGCCGGCGTCTGCAGCTCCGAGATCTTGGCGATCGCCCGGCCCATGGCATGGATGGCGCTGGGCAGGCCGAACTCCTGGAAGGAATGGCCGCCCGGCCCCTTGAAGATCATCTCGTAGCGATGGCTGCCGGTCGACTGGTTGACGACGCGGCTGATGCCGAGCCCGTCGATGGAGATGAAGCCGTCGATATCCTTGTGATCCCGGAACAGCGCCTTGACGCCGCGGAGATTGCCGAGCTCCTCCTCGCCGACGGTGCCGACGACGAGGAGATCGCCGACGCTGGCGAGCCCGTTTTCGTTCATCGCCTTGACCAGCGACAGCAGCGCGGCGAGCCCGCGGGAGTCGTCACCGATGCCCGGCGCATTGATCGCGCCGTCCTTCTCCTTCACGGTGACGTCGACCCCTTCGGGAAACACCGTGTCGAGATGTGCCGACACGACGAGCTTCGGCCGGCCGCCGCCGGTACCCTTGCGCAGGGCAATCACATTGCCTTCGCTGTCGATGGAGGCGTCCTTGAAGCCGAGCTCCTGCATCCGCTTCAGGTAATATTCGGCGCGAACCTTCTCCTTGAAGGGCGGTGCGGGGATTTCGGTGATGCGCTTCTGCTCTTCCAGCGTGCGCGCGTCATCGGCCTTGATGTCGTCGAGCGTCTTGACGACCTTGGCATTGGCGAGCAGCGCCTGCAACGAAGCGTCCATGGATGGCGCTTGCGCGAAGGCCGGCCCAGCGAGCAGCAGCGCTGCGGCAATCGTTACGCAAAATTTCATGTTCCTCTCCCTAGCCCATCAATCCTGTTTCGCGCAGCCTTCCGGCGAACCAGCCGGACAGTTCGCGGTCGATCATTCCCCCGAGATAGACGTCCGACGACTTCACCTTCCCCTTGCCGAGCACCAGCATGACGCCGACGCGGTAGGCGAACCACAGATGCGGATCGGTCATGCCGCGCAGCTTGTGATGATCGTGCTCGATCGGCTGGTGATTGGTCGCCTTGCGCACCTCGATCGCCAGGAGGTTTTCCGGCACCGCGCGGCGATGCACGACGATATCGGGAAAGATCGATTTGCCGAGCTCGTCATCGGTCGAAACGATGCTGCCGTGCGGCAGTTTCAACAGCCGCTCGCCGAGGCGGTTGTAGTCGCAATCGACTTCCCAGCCGTCGAACTGCCGTTCCAGATACACCGCCATCCGATGGGTGAGCGCACGCTCGCCGAGATCCTTGTCGAACAGCGCGCCCTCGCGGCCGTAAAACTCCTCAATGGCCTTGACGACTTTCTCCAGTTCCGCCCGCATCCACGCCCCCAATCGCGCGGGCGAAGCGCTCGCGCTACATCTGCACCTCGATCAGCCGCGGGCCGGGCTCGGCGATGGCTTCTTCCAGCGCCTTGTTGAACTCGTCCGCCGTCGTCACCGCGCGGCCGGGCACGCCCATGCCCTTGGCGAGTGCGACGAAGTCGATGGCCGGCCGATCGATCTTCAGCATGTCCATCGCACGCTGTCCCGGTTCGCCGGCGCCGACCCCGTCGAACTCGCCGCGCAGGATCTGATAGATGCGATTTGCGAACACAATCGTGACAACGTTGAGGCCTTCGCGCGCCTGCGTCCACAAAGCCTGGATCGTGTACATCGAGGAACCGTCACCGACCATGCAGATCACCTTGCGGTCGGGACATGCAACCGCAGCGCCAGTCGCCACCGGCGGCGAGAAGCCGATCGAGCCGCCCATGTTCTGCAGCCAGTCATGGGGCTTGGCCGCCGCGGTCGGCGGAAAGAACTGCCGGCCCGTGGTGATGGACTCATCGACCACGATGGCGTTTTCGGGGATCGCCATGGCGATCGCCTGCGCGATGTTGGCGTGATTCAGGGGACCGGTCGGCCTTGCAATGTCCATCGGCTTCTGCGGCACCACGTCGGCCGGTCTCGCGCCGAGCGCGCCGGCCAGGGCTTCCAGCGCCGCGACGGAATTCTCGCCGCCATTGGTGACGCGATGCACCTCGCAGCCCTCGGGCTTCAGCATGCTCGGCTTGTTCGGATAGGCAAAGAAGGCCACGGGATCGTTGGCCTCGACCAGCACGATGTTCTTGAAGTCCTTCAGGATCGGCAGCGCCTGCTCGATCACATAGGGGATGCGGTCGATGGCGTAGCGGCCGCGGCCGCGCGCCATGCGCGGGTTATAGGTCTGGCCCATCACCTTGCAGCCGGTCTTGCCGGCAATCTGCTGCGCCAGCGCCAGGCCCTTTTCGGTAAGCGCGCTGCCGGTGAGCAGCAGCAGGTTCTGCGAGCCGCCATTGCGCAGGACCTTCGCGGCATGATCGACGGCCTGCGAGGAATAATTGGCGCGCTGCATCTCGCCGTTCACCTGCGCGATGCCGTCGGCCTCATTCCAGGCGGTGTCTGCGGGCAGGATCAGGGTCGCGATCTGCGGCGGCGAGCTCTTGGCCGCGGCAATGGCGGCGGCGCCGTCCGCGGCGACCGACTTGGCATCCGGTGAGGTGCGCACCCAAGCCGACATCGGCCGCGCCAGGCCCTCGATGTCCGAGGTCAGCGGCGCGTTGTAGCCGATGTGGTAGGTGGCGTGCTGGCCGACGATGTTGACGATGCCGGAATTCGCCTTCTTGGCGTTGTGCAGATTGGCGAGGCCATTGGCAAGGCCGGGGCCGAGATGCAGCAGCGTCGAGGCCGGCGTGCCCTTCATGCGGTAATAGCCGTCGGCCGCGCCCGTCACCACGCCCTCGAACAGGCCGAGCACGCAGCGCATGCCCTCGACGCGATCGAGCGCTGCGACAAAA
>DATEJC010000424.1:0-3104 GCA_035278345.1 Bradyrhizobium sp.
TAGCATTGTCCGGCGACGCGCTTGGCGCCTCTCCCGTTCGTCATTCCGGGATGGTGCGCAAGCACCAGACCCGGAATCTTGAGATCCCGGGTTCTCGCTTCGCGAGCCCCGGGATGACGATTGCGCTTTGGCGCAATCGTCACTTGTTCAAAAAATTCAGCGGCAGTCCCGGCCGCGACCAGTCCATCGCAATCAGCTCGCCCTTGCCCGACAGCGTGATGTAGGCCGTCTTCAGCTCGGGCCCGCCAAAGGCGATGTTGGTGGTGACGCGGTCGCCGGTCGGCACCTGCTCGACCAGCGTGCCGTCGGGCGCGATCACGGAGATGCAGCCCGAGATCAGCGTGGCGACGCAGACATTGCCACCCGCCTCCACTGCGAGCGAGTCGAACATCTGATAGCCGCCGAGCCCCGCGATCGGCTTGCCGCGCTCGCCGCGATAGATCACGTCGCGCGGCTTCAGCGTTCCCGGCGCGGAGAGATCGTAGGCCCACAGCCGCGCCGTCGGCGTCTCCGCGATGTAGACGGTGTTCTCGTCGGGCGACAACCCGATGCCGTTGGCCGGCAGTACGCCGTGCACGACCTCGACAATCTCCTTCATGCCGGGCTTGAGATAGTACATCCCGCCGACATCCATCTCGCGGGCGCGGCGCTTGCCGAGTTCGGAGAACCACAGGCCGCCATGCTTGTCGAAGACAAGATCATTCGGCCCGCGCAGCGCATGCTCGCCGCATCTGGAGATGACGGTCTCGATCTTGCCGCTCTGCAAGTCCACGCGCTGGATCGAGCCGCCGAGATAATCGTCCGGCTGCGGCCCCGGCATGATCATGTTGCGGGTCGGAATCCAGCTAAAGCCGCCATTGTTGCAGACGTACATCTTGCCGTCGGGGCCGAGCGCCGCGCCATTCGGCCCGCCTGGAATCTTCGCAACCACTTCCTTGCGCCCGCCGGGCCAGACCCGCGTCAGCCGTTGCCCGCGGATTTCCACCAGCACCACGGAGCCGTCAGGCATCACCACCGGCCCTTCTGGAAATTCCAGATCGGTGGCGAGAACGCGGATATTGGCCATGAAAATCCTCCCGGCTCTTTTGGCTGCAGGTGGATTTCTTGGCCCCGCACGCGCAACGTTCTTGGTTGCGGCAGTTATGGCAAACCGGGTCCGGCTTGCCAAGCAATCACCGGCCGCCGCGCAGTGCAGGGCAGCGTTGCGCGGCGGTGCAATCGATACAATCGGTCGTGGGATGCCGGCCCTACTCCTTCACCGGCACCCAGATCTCCAGCCCGCCATTGCCGGTGGCGGGATCGAACTTCTCGTCATAGCGCTCGAAGTTCGGCGCATCGGCGACCTTGAGGCCCGACTGCGGCAGCCACTGATTCCAGATCGCGTTCACGGTGCGGCGGATGGTCGAGATGTGCTCGGTGTGACCGAAGACGACGTAGCGCTGCTCGGGAATCCGCACGCGGGCGAATTCGCGCGGCAGATCGGAGAAGTCGGCAACCTCGACGCCGGCGATGTAGTCGAAATTGCCGGAATCGTCGCCATTGCAGCAGACGCCGTAGGCAACATTGCCGACGCGATCGGGAATATCGCCGGCCTTCTGGTGAAACGCATTCCACTGGTTCGGAATGTTGGCACCGCCATTGTCGCAGTGATTGTAGCGCGCGCCGATTCCGGCCACGAGCAGGGCCTTGGCGGTGGCAAAGCGCGGTGGTTGCAGATTGGTCGCGGGGGTCGAGTCCATCATGATCGGCTCCTGTAGGTCGAGTTTGTCGAGACACGTTGCGGCGCGCACCTGTTCCGGCGTGACGCCGAAATGGTCGCGGAACGCGCGAGTGAATGCCTCGTGGGAGGCGTAGTCCGCATCCAGCGCCAGCGTCAGGATGTCGGGTGCGCCCTTGGCGAGCGCGCGTGCCGCCTTGGTGAGGCGGCGGGCGCGCACATAGCGCATGACCGACATGCCGGTGGCTTCCGCAAACGAGCGCACCATGTGAAAGCGCGAAACGCCGGCGACGGAGGCGATCTCGTCGAGCGTCAGCGCCTCCGACAGATGACCTTCGACATACCACAGCGCCTTCTGGGCAGGATTCATGGACCAACTGCTCTCCTTCGAAGCGCCACCATCATGCCTGCTGCGACAGCGCCGCGTTTGACAATCCTTGCTCTCCTGCGGCGGAACCATGCATCATCGGAAAAAATAGCAGTTAGGGAGGCGCGGAACCATGAAGATCAGCGACGTCAGGGCGCATCACATCCGCATTCCCTATGACGCCGGGGTCGCCAGCTTCAGGCAGGGCGCGTCTTCCATCGCGGCAGTCGACATCGTCGTAGTCGAGGTCACCACCGACAATGGCCTGACCGGCTGGGGCGATGCCTTCAGCTACGTCTGCCCGCGGACGACCCATGCCGCGATCAACGAGATGATCGCGCCGCAGGCCCGCGGCCAGGAAGTGCCCGATGCCGCCGGCATTCCCGCTTTCATGGAGCAGATCCAGCGCAACCTGCACCTGTTTGGCCGCTACGGCATCACGATGTTTGCGATCTCGGCGCTCGACATCGCGCTGTGGGACCTTGCCGCCCGCATGCAGGGCGTGCCGCTACACCGTCTGCTGGGCGCGCAGAAGCGGGCAAAAATTCCCGCCTATGCCAGCCTGCTGCGCATCGGCGCGCCCGACCTTGTCGAGGGCGAATGCCAGACGGCATTGGGCCAGGGCTATTCCGCGATCAAACTGCACGAGACGACCACGGCGCCGGTGCTGTCAGCACGCAAGGCCATCGCCGGCGGCATTCCGCTGATGGTGGACCTGAACTGCCCGATGGACGGAGCCACCGCGATCGCCTTTGCACATTCCTGCCGCGAAGCCGCGCCGCTGTTTCTGGAAGAGCCGGTATGGCCGCCGGAGGATTTCGCGACGCTTGCGGAAGTGCGCAAGCAAGGCGGGCTCGGCGTCGCCGCAGGCGAGAACGCCTGCACCCTGTATCAGTTCAGGCAGATGATGGATGCGGGCGCGGTCAGCCACGCACAGCCCTCGGTGACGAAGGTGGGCGGCATCACCGAATATCTGAAGGTCGTGAAGCTGGCGGACGAGCGCGGCGTGCGCCTGGCGCC
>DATEJC010000425.1:0-6505 GCA_035278345.1 Bradyrhizobium sp.
CGGTACATGCGCGTCTCGTAGACCGCATGCGGATCGTGGTTGGCATGATGGGCGAGGTTCGGCAGCAGCTTGACGCCGATATAGGGCGTGAAGATCACCGCCACGAACCAGGAGGCGACCAGCGCGATCGCGACGATCCAGAAGATGCCGCCGGCGTATTCGCCGACCGCCGAATTGGCGAAGCCGATCGGCAGGAAGCCGGCCGCGGTGACCAGCGTGCCCGTCAGCATCGGGAACGCGGTGGATTCCCAGGCAAAGGACGCGGCGCGGATGCGGTCCCAGCCCTGCTCCATCTTCACCACCATCATCTCGACCGCGATGATGGCGTCGTCGACCAGGAGGCCGAGCGCGATGATCAGCGCGCCGAGGGTAATGCGGTGCAAATCGAGGCCCATGACGCTCATCACGACGAAGACGATGGCGAGCACCAGCGGCACGGACGCTGCGACCACGATGCCGGTGCGCCAACCGAGCGCGAGGAAGGAGACGAACAGCACGATGCCGAGCGCCTCGATGAAGGAATGCACGAACTCGCTGACGGCATGCTCAACCACCTTGGGCTGGTCGGCGATCTGCTCGACCTCAATGCCCTGCGGCACGGCCTTCATGAAGTCGTTGGTCGCGGTCTCGACGTTCTTGCCGAGCTCCAGGATGTTGGCGCCCTTGGCGGTGACGATGCCGATACCGAGCGCAGGCTTGCCTTCCTGGCGCACAACAAACGACGGCGGATCGACATAGCCGTGGGTGACGGTGGCGATGTCGCCAAGGCGAAACACGCGGCCGTTGCTCTCGACCGGGGTTTCGGCGACGGCCTTGGCGCCATCGAGCGCGCCGGTGACACGCAGCGGCACGCGCTGCGCCGAGGTTTCCACCGTGCCGGCGGGCGTCACGTTGTTCTGCTTGGCCAGCGAATCGAACAGGGCCTGCGGCGTGATGCCAAGGGTTGCGAGTTTGGCATGGGAGAATTCGACGAAGATGCGTTCGGCCTGGGTTCCGTACAGATTGACCTTGGTGACGCCGCTCACCTTCAAGAGCTTCTGGCGCAGGCCTTCGGCGGTCTTCTTCAGCTGCGCATAGTCGGCGCCCTCGCCGGTCATCATATAAAGGATGGAGTCGACGTCGGAGAACTCGTCGTTGACCACGGGACCGAGCAGGCCCGCGGGCAGCTGATCCTGCGCGTCGGCCAGCTTCTTGCGCACGAGATAGAAGTAGTAGGGCACGTCCTTCGGCGGGGTGTTGTCGCGGAAGGTGACCTGCATCGCGGTGAAGGCCGGCTTGGAATAGGTCTGCACCTTCTCGAAGAACGGCAGCTCCTGCAGCTTCTTCTCGAGGGGGTCGGCGACCTGGGTCTGCATCTCCTGCGCGGTGGCGCCGGGCCAGATCGCAGAGATGTTGACCACCTTCACCGTGAAGTACGGGTCCTCGGCGCGGCCGAGCTTCTCATAGGAGAAGTAGCCGGCGATGCCGAGCATGATCATGAGGAACAGGATCAGGGTCGGATGACTGACGGCCCAGCTCGAGAGATTGAAGCTCTTCATCTCACTCTCCTAATTCCTCTTTCCAAATCGCGCTTGCATTGTTTTCGTCTTGTGAGGAGGGTAGCGACGAAGCAATCCACGCCTTCCTTGTTGCGAAATGGATTGTTTCGTTTCGCTCGCAATGACGAGGGTTAGAACGCCAGTGACGAGACCGCGCGCACCTTCTGCGCGGGATCGAGCTTCTGCACGCCGAGCGCCACGACCTTGGCGCCCTCTTCCACGCCGTCGGTGATGACGACGTTGTCGGACTCGTAAGCCTTCACCGTCACCGGCTTCAGCGCGATGCTGCCGGTGCCGTCGACCACAAAGAGCGAGGGGCTGCCGCCCTGGTTGTAGAGAGCGGACAGCGGCAGCTTGGCGACGCGATCGGTTGCGGGATCGGCGAGCGTCAGCGTCGCGGTCATGCCGAGCGAGACGCTGTCGCCGGCGCCCGGCAGGGAGAATTTTGCAAGATAGGTGCGCGTGGCGGGATCGGCCGAGGGCGCGATCTCGCGCAGCTTGGCCTCATACTTCTTGTCCGGTTCCGACCACAGCGTGACGGAAGCGACGCCTTCCTTGGCGCGGCCGACCAGCGTCTCCGGGATCGCCACGACGGCTTCCTTCTCGGCAAAGCGCGCGACGCGGATCGCGGACTGGCCCGCGGCAACCACCTGGCCAGGCTCGATCAGCGTCGCGGTAACGACGCCGCGGGCATCGGCCACCAGCGTCGCATAAGAAAGGGAGTTCTTGGTCAGCTCGACCTGGCGCTCGGCGCGATTGAGCCGCGCCCTCGCCTCATCGGCGGCCGCACGCGCCGAATCCATCTGCGCATCCGTGGTCCAGCCCTTGGCGCGGAGTTCCTTGGCACGCTGCTCGGAAGCCGCCGCCTGCGCCAGCACGCCGGTGGCGGCGGAAAACTCGGCCTGCGCCTGCTCGGCCTGCAGCTTCAGATCGACTTCGTCGAGCAGCGCCAGGGACTGGCCGACATCGACGGTCTGGCCGACTTCGACGAGGCGCTTTGCCACTTTACCCGGAACCCGGAAGCCCATGTCGGTTTCAATCCGGGGCTTGATGGTCCCGACGAAGCTGCGCTCGGGGGAAGCGGCTTCATATTTGACTGACGCGACCAGAACCGGGCGTCCCGGGACAGCTTTTTCGGCCGTGGATTCATTGCAGCCGGTCAGCGCAATCGCCGATACCGCAAGCAGCGCACCGGTGAAGAGCCTGAAATAGCTGGATAAAATCGACCGGACGAACATCATGGACTCCTTTGGCTGATGCCTGATGAAAACTATCGAATGTTCACTGACGAATGTCAATAATCGTCACTAGACACATGTACGTGAGTTAATGGTGAGTTTCGGGAGCCCGTTGAGGGCCGCCCCCTCTCCGACAACCGCCCCGGCAAAACAGGTATGGTGGGGTTCCATCGCGAGGGCGTCCGCCATGACTTCCCGGATCCGCACGGCCATCGACTTCTATGACCGCCATCCGATCTCGGCGCAGATCATCCTCGCCAAACTCGAGGCGACGCGGGGAACGCTGGAGGGATTGCAGCCGGACGATCTGTTTGCGCACGACCAGGACCACTATGGCGGACTGCCCGCCAATGACGCGCTTGCGGCGGCGGCGCGGATCGGCATCGGCAGCAAGGTCGTCGATCTCTGCGCGGGCCTCGGCGGGCCGGCACGCTATCTCGCGCATCGCTATGGTGCGATCGTCACCGGCATCGAACTGACGCCGGCGCGCGTCGCCGGCGCGGCAGAGCTGTCGCGGCGGGTCGGGCTCGACGGTCAGGTGCGCGTGCTCGAAGGCAATGTGATGGATCTGCCGCTGCCGGATGCCAGCCACGACGCCGTTATCAGCCAGGAAGCCCTGCTGCATGTGCCTGATATCGCGCGCGCCTTCACGGAGGCGCATCGCGTGCTGTGCCCTGGCGGACGGATCGCCTTCACCAACTGGATCGTGCATCGGCCTCTGATGGATACGCAGCGGCGACTATTGTGGGAGGGCATGGCGGCGGCCACGCTTGTTGGCATCGACCGCCATGCCGAATTGTTGCGCGCTGCCGGTTTCGAGATCGAGGCGGTGGAGGATGAAACCGAGGCGTGGGGCGTGATCCTCGGCGAGCGGCTGCGCATGTACCAAAGACTGCGCGCCGAGGCCGAGGCGGCCGGCACGCCGTCCGGGCATGACGACTTCTACAAATCTTACGTGCTGTTCGTCGATCTCGTGCAGTGCAAGGCGATGGGCGGCGCGCGCTTCACTGCGGTAAAGCGCTGATATCGGCGGAGCGGCAGGGCGGGCAAAAGACGCGCCCGGTTATTGCGCTTATCGCCGGCGGGATTTTGCGACGCGCCGCTTGGCCGCCGTCCTTGTCTTGCGGGCGGTCTTCCTGCTGGCGGCCCGGCGCGATCCCTTTGCCGCCGGCTTCCGCGCCGATTTCGCCGATTTGCGGGCGCTTTTCTTCGCGGGCCTCCGCGTTGTCGCTCTGGTTGCCCTCTTCGCGGTCCGTTTCGCTGCGCGCTTCGTCCGGCGCGGACGCGCCTTGGCCACCGGCGGCACCATCAATGGATCGGCAACCAGCCCGTCGGCGGCGAGCGGCACATAGGCGGCCGTGCGCCGATCCACCCTCGACGCGGCGGGCGCGTCTGGCTTCAGTGCTGCGCTGGCAGCCTCGGTTGCGGTCTTCGCGACGTCGCGCACCGTGTCGGCGAATTTCTCCATCAGTGATTTGTCTTTTCCCATGAATGCCTCCGGCCGTGCACTTTCCGGTTTAACCGGGCCGTAGGCTGCAGGTTCCCGCGAGGAACTGTTGGCGCTCGCGAGGGGAGCGGCTGGCACCGCTCCCGCGGCGTCACGCCTTGGTGGACTGAAAGACGACGGTCGCAAACATCAGCAGGCCGGCAAGGACGATCAGGGAGCCGAAGATGACGAGCGGCGCCCAGGTCTCGTGCTTGCCCAACGTCACTGCGGCGATGCCGACCGGAAAGACCACGGCGCCGAGAATGCTGACCGCCACCTGATAGCGTGCAAGCTGGCTCGCCGCCGCCTGCGGCACGACGCGATAGTAGAGACCGGCCAGGAATAGGATGACAAAACCGACCAGGTTGAGATGGGCATGTGCGGGTGCAAGACGGAAATCCTGCATGATGCCCATGATGATGCCGCCCGTGACCCCGATCAGGCCAAGCGAAATGCCGACGCGAAACAACAGATTGCTCATAGCGTTATTGCCCCCATTCACTCTGCGAGTTGAAACTTCTCGAACCGGTCCAGTTCTTCCTCGATACGCCGCTTGAGCTCCTTGCGCGCATCGCCCTTTGTCGCCTTGCCTTCGCCCACCCAGTTCCACTTCTGCATGAGGAGCTTCCTTTGCTGGCGATCGGTCTTGAGGTCAAGTGCGGCGACGATCTCGTCGTCCACCAGAACCGGAAGCGCGAAGTAACCGAAAACGCGTTTGACCTTCGGCACATAGGCTTCGAACTTGTGGCCGTAGCCGAAGATGAGTTCGGTGCGCTTGCGCTGGATGATCAGGGGATCGAAGGGCGAGAGGATGTGCACCAGCGGCGAAGCACCCTCACCTGTCGCTTCGAGCAGCTCGGGCCGCACCCAATGTTCCTGCTTGCCGGCGCCATCCAGGGCGACTGGCAGCAATTCCTTCCTCCGCACCCGCGCCGCGATCGCGCGGCGCACCGCCGGCTTGCTCGGCGCATCGAGATGGCAGATCGAATCGAGGCTCACCAGACCTTGCGAACGCAGGCTCCGGTCGAGCAGGTAGGTAGCGACTTCCGTCGCGCTCGCCGGCTTCGGCGGCTTCTCCCAGCCGAAATGCCGCGTCATAAGCTCATAGGTCTTGAGCATGCCGTTGCGCTCGCTGATGGTGAGCGCGCCAGTATAGAAGGCCAGCTGCAGCGCACGCTTGGAGGGCTTTCGGCTCTGCCAGAGGTGCTCCTTGTCGACGAGGACGTCGTCCTCGATGTCACGGATGGTTAATGGCCCGGCCTTGATCAGGCGCATCACCTTGCGCATGTCGGCCGGCTTGACCGAGGCATACCATTGGTGCCCCTCGCGCTTGTGTTCGCGCATCAGTGGCATGAAGTAGCGAAAATCCCTGGCGGGAACGTAGGATAGCGCGTGCGTCCAGTATTCGAAGACGCTCTTGTCGATGCTCTGCGCCTGCTTGAGGTCGGCGCGGCGGTAGGCGGGGATGCGGCTATAGAGAATGTGATGGTGACAGCGCTCGATCACATTGATGGTGTCGATCTGCACATAGCCGAGGTGCTCGACCGCAGCCGCCGTCGCGGCCGGTCCTTCGCCGAACGGCGCCAACGTGTCGAGACGCTGCGCCCGCAGCCAGATGCGGCGGGCCTGGGATTGGGTCAGGGGAAAGGGATCGTTCCGGCGAGGCATGGCCCCCGGAACTTATCCGGATTCGCTCGATGGGACAGCCGTCTACCGCTTGCCGCGCCCGACAATGCTGCCGGTCGCAACATCCGGCGCGTCGCAGGTAGCCTTGCCGCGTTCCGGAGCAGAGCATTTGTAGACGCTGCCGGTGAGGCGGTCGATCAGCCAGGCGCTTTCCTCGTTCGGCGTTTCAAAGCCGACATAGCGCTGGCCGAGTGCGGTGACCAGCGTCGACAGCAGGATCGCGGCCGCGATCATCGCTGCGCCGATCACGATCGGCATCGTGTGGTTGGAACCGGACTGATCCGTTGGACCCGCGCGATAACCTTGGTACTCGCTTTGCCTCTTCACTGACTTGACTGACTGCAACACGGCCCCTGCTTCGCCCCCTCAGCGCATTTTCTTCGCGAAGAAACCTCAATATCGTCCCTTCTGGTCGAATTCGTGTTCGCAGATCGGCGCTCGCGCGACATATCAACACCAGCATTGTGATTTCGAACTGTAAAGCGCGAAGTTGATGCAACGCGCATTCTCCGTTTTTGTACGGAGCGATTGTTGCATCGATGGAACACGAACGACTT
>DATEJC010000426.1:0-2059 GCA_035278345.1 Bradyrhizobium sp.
GGTCGCCGACGACCCGCGCCTCGACGGCACCGCGCCGCGTGGTGTCGCGAAGCATGTGCCGGTCATTGAGTAGCCATTCGCCACACATGATGGTGTCATCACCGGGCTTGTCCCGGTGATCCACGTCCTTAATCTCACCGCGCAGAAGCAAAGGCGTGGATGGCCGGGTCAAGCCCGGCTATGACGAGTAAGTAAGAGAGGCAATTGAACTCATGTTCCTCATCGGCCAATACGACTCCCCGTTCGTGCGCCGCGTTGCGATTGCGATGCGGCTCTACGACATCGCTTTCGAGCACCGGCCGTGGTCGACCTTCGACGATGCCGACAAGATCGCGCCATATAATCCGCTGCGCCGCGTTCCGACGCTGGTGCTCGATAGCGGCGAGGCGCTCATCGAGAGCACGGCGATCCTGGATTACCTTGATGAAACCGTTGGGCCTGACAAGGCGATGCTGCCGGCGCGCGGCGAGGCACGGCGCAAGCAGTTACGGCTTTGTGCGCTCGCGACCGGGCTCGGCGACAAGGCAGTCAGCCTTGTCTATGAGCGCGTGCTGCGCAAGGAGCAGCTGAAACTGTGGGTCGAGCGCTGCGAGGCGCAGATCGGCGGTGTGCTTGGCGAGCTGGAAAAGGAGCGTGCGGCGGTGACGATGCCGTATCTCTTCGGCGAGCGCATTGGCCATGCCGATATCGCGGTCGCCTGCGTGCTGCGCTTCACCGGCGAAGCCCATGCGGCGCTGTTCGATGCGGCGCGTTATCCGGCGCTGGCGGCGCATGCCGCGCGCTGCGAGGCGCTGCCGCCGTTCAAGGAGATCGTGCAGCCGCTTGCGCCCCCAAGCGGAGATTGAGTCGGCCTTTCCTCGAGGAACACGGAAGAAATGCATGATAAGTCAAATAGTTGGTGTTTTTCCGAGATGCGCCTGACCGTCGCGGCGCGCGGCCGCCCCGCAGATTTACGGTGCCGGCGGGCGCAATCCGCTCTTCATGTCAGGCAATAGCCGAACGCGCCGATCGATGGTAACCAGCCGCCGAATTCAAGGCCGGTTGGTGGCGCTGCGTGCTCCACAGAAGCGCTGACGAGCCGCTCGCTCAACCGGTCGACTCCGCTCGTAGTGCATGGAATGCAACGCTTCATCGAACTACAGAATATCGCCTATCTCGAGCGCCTTCTCGCGACCGAGGCGATCTCCGACAAGTCACGACATCTTCTCGAAGAGCAGCTGCTTGCCGCGCAGCGCAGGCTTGCGACCCTCACCGCGGTCAAGGCAGGAGTGGGGTCGAGGCCTCGCCTTGCGTCGAAAATCTCCCGCCGGTTTCGCAACGAATTCGAAGCGGCACCTCAGCCGCTGCTGTTGCTCGATCCCGGTCCGGGCATGCGCATCGTCCACGCCAACGATGCCTATGCGGCGGCGACCATGATCGATCCGGGCAGGGTGGCCGGCGAGAAGCTGTTCAACGTCTTTCCCGACAATCCCGGCGATCCCTTTGCGGACGGTGCCGCCAACGTTTTCGACTCCCTTCGCATCGTCGCCGAGACCGGCCAGTCGCACGCCATGGCGGTGCAGCGCTACGACGTGCGAAATCCGGAAGGCAAGTTCATGAAGCGCTATTGGCGGCCGGTGAACAGTCCGGTGCTGCACGAGAAGGGCGATGTGGCCTTCATTCTGAACAGCGTGGTCGACGTGACCTCGCATTTCCCGCAGGCAGCGCCCCGGCGCCAGAATGAAGCCGGCCGGCTCAGCGCAGTACCGGGCAGGTCACTCGATACGGCCGACGTCACGCCGGATTGAGATTGTCCTGCTAGCAGCGTCGGGCTACATTCAAGCTGCGAAATTTTTTGCGAGGACATGAGCATGAAGCTGCGTCACACGCTGGCCGTAGCGACGGCATTGACGATCCTCGGCGCGATGGTTTTGTCGGGGCCTGCTGAGGCGCAGACCTACGATCCGAAATACCCGGTTTGCCTGCAGGTGTTTACCGGTTCCAACGACTACTATTACGAGTGCAGCTACACGTCGATCCCGCAGTGCCAGATGTCCGCGTCGGGCCGCCACGCCACCTG
>DATEJC010000427.1:0-6702 GCA_035278345.1 Bradyrhizobium sp.
GACGCCGTTGCCTTCGGAGCCGGCGTAATACTCGATCAGGATCGGTCCCCACCATTCGATCATCTTCGCCTTGACGTCGACCGGGCAGGGCGCGGCGGCGTGGATGGCGCCCTTCAGCGTCGAGACGTTGTAGCGGGCGCGCACTTCGTCGGGCAGCTTGAGCATCCGCACGAACATGGTCGGCACCAGCTGCGACTGCGTGATCTTGTACTTCTCGACCAGTCTCAGGAATTCCTCAGCGTCGAAATGCTCCATGATCACGGAGGTGCCGCCAAGGATCGTGGCCATCATGTTGAAGCGCAGGGGAGCGGCGTGATAGAGCGGCGCCGGGGACAGATAGATGCTGTCGGCGTTCATGCCGCATATGTCGGCGCAGAGAATCTTCAGGAACGCGTTGGGCACGTCGATGCGGTTGCCCTCAAAGTCCTTCTTGATACCCTTCGGCCTGCCTGTGGTGCCCGAAGAATAGAGCATGTCGTAGCCGGCGACCTCGTCCGCAATCGGCGTGGTCGGCTGCGCGCCCGCTTCCTTGTCCCAGGAGCGGAATCCGGGCTCAGGCTCGTCCATCATGTAGAGCAGCGGGCCATTGGGCTGGCCGACGAGGGCCTTCACCTGCTCGTAGCACTTTGGCGTGGTGATGAAGACCTTCGCGCCGCAGTCTTTTACGATGTAGTCGATCTCGTCCTGCGTCAAATAACGGCTGATCGCGGTGTAATAGAGTCCCGAACGCTGCGCGGCCCAGCAGATCTCCATGAAGGCGAGGCGGTTTTCCATCAATAGCGCGATGTGGTCGCCGGCCTTCAGGCCGAGCGATCGGAACAGATGCGCGCCCTGGTTGGAGAGCTCGTCCAGCTCGCGATAGGTGATCGCCTTGCCCGTGCCCGCCATCCGGTAGGCGATCTTGTTGGGATGAGTGCGGGCGTGGACGGTCGGGTGGGTCATGGATGTTCGCCAAATACAAAGTGGTCGTCCCGGCGAAGGCCGGGACCCATAACCACCGGTCTACATTGTTGAAATGAGCTGGAGCTCCAGCCCGCCATAACCACGCACATTGGGGGTTATGGGCCCCGGCCTTCGCCGGGGCGACACCATTTGTGAGGAGCCTTACTGCGGCTTACAGCCGCTCGACGATGGTGACGTTGGCCATGCCGCCGCCTTCGCACATGGTCTGCAGGCCATAGCGCTTGCCGCGCTGCTGCAGGGCGTTGACCAGCGTGGTCATCAGCTTGGTGCCGGAGCCGCCGAGGGGATGGCCGAGCGCGATCGCGCCGCCGTTGACGTTCAGCCGTGCTGGATCGGCGCCGGTGGTCTTCAGCCAGGCGGTCGGCACCGAGGCAAAGGCCTCGTTGACCTCGAACAGGTCGATGTCGTCGATCTTCATGCCGGCCTTGTCGAGGGCTCGCTTGGTCGCGTGCAGCGGCGCGTCGAGCATGATGACGGGATCGCCGCCCATCATGGTCATGTGATGGACGCGCGCCAGCGGCTTGACGCCGAGTTGCTTCAGGCCCTTCTCGTTGACGACGACCACGCCCGAGGCGCCGTCGCAGATCTGGCTGGCGCTGGCGGCGGTGAGCTTGCCGCCTTCCGCGATCAGCTTGACGCCCTTGATGCCTTCGATGGTGGCGTCGAAGCGGATACCTTCGTCGATGCTGTGGGTGTCGGTGGAGCCGTCCGCACGCGTGATCTGCAGCGGCACGATCTCGTTCTTGAAGGCGCCGGCTTGCGTCGCCGCAATCGCGCGCTGGTGGCTCTGGTAGGAGTACTCGTCGAGCTCATCCTTGGAGAGCCCGTACTTCTCCGCCATCATTTCCGCGCCGGTGAACTGGCTGAACACGATATTCGGATACTTCTGCTCGATGCCCGGGCTCTTGTAGTGGCCGAAACCGTTCTTGGCGGGCAGCTGTGAGGCGAGGCCCATCGGCACGCGGGTCATCGATTCCACGCCGGCGGCGATCACGACGTCCATGCTGCCGCTCATCACGGCTTGCGCGGCGAAATGCAGCGCCTGCTGTGACGAGCCGCACTGGCGGTCGATCGAGGTGCCCGGCACGCTCTCCGGCAGCTTCGAGGCCATAATGGCGTTGCGCGCGATGTTGTTGGACTGCTCGCCCGCCTGCATCACGCAGCCCATGATGACGTCTTCGATGTCAGCGGGATCGGCGCCGGAGCGCTCGATCAGCGAGTCCAGCACCTTCGCGGCGAGATCCGCCGGATGCCAGCCGGCGAGGCGGCCTCCCTTGCGGCCACCTGCGGTGCGCGCGGCGGCGACGATATAGGCCTCGGCCATGACAGCTCTCCCTGATTGTTCTGATGGGCGTTTCCAAAGATGGCGCGGATTTAAGGGACCGGGCCGGTCTTAGTCAATCGATCAATTAACTCTTGAGTGCGACCCTCGCATGCGCTTATGTGCGGCCCGGATTTCCGCGGGAACAGCAAGGACCGCAGTTGAATACCAGCGTACCGACGAAAGCTCAGGCCGGGAAAAATCCCACCGCCGAAAGGCTCCTGATCGCCGCGAGCGAACTGATGATCGAGCGCGCCTCGATCGAGGTCTCGCTGTCGGACATTGCGCAAAAGTCCGGCGTCAACGCGGCGCTGGTGAAATATCACTTCGGCAACAAGGACGGGCTGTTGCTGGCGCTGCTCGCGCGCGATGCGGCGACCGAGATGTCCCAGCTCGAATATCTGCTGGCGCAGAAGGTCACGCCGACGGCAAAGCTGCGCCTGCATATCGGCGGCATTATCCGCGCCTATCACCAGTTCCCCTACATGAACCGGCTGATCCACTACCTCCTGCACGAAAGCACGGCAGAGGCGGCCGATGAGGTGTCGAAATTCTTCGTGGCGCCGCTTCTGGATTTTCATCGCCGGCTGCTCGCCGAGGGCATCAAGGCCGGCGAGTTCCGCAAGATCGATCCGGTGCTGTTCTACACCAGCCTGATCGGCGCCTGCGATCACCTGTTCTTCGGCCGCCACGCGATGTCGCGCGCGGTCGGCGTCGGCCCGGTCACGGAAGAAGTCTGCCGCGAATACATCAAGCACATGGAAGCGCTGATTTTCGGCGGCATGCTCGCGCCGAGCAAGGAGAAGGCGCCCGCGTAAGAAGTTCGCAAGTCAAGTCCAGAGAAGAAACGCCCAAGGAAAGGTTGTTACGATGCAGTTGAAAGACGTTGCCGTTCTCATCACCGGCGGTGGTTCCGGTCTCGGCGCCGCCACGGCGCGCGCGATGGCGGCCAAGGGCGCCAAGATCGGCGTGCTCGACCAGAACAAGGAAAATGCCGAGAAGGTCGCGGCCGAAGTAAAGGGCGTCGCCCTTCATGCCGATGTCACCGACGAGGAAGCGATGAAGGCCGCGATTGCGAAGGCGGAAGCCGCGCATGGCGTGGCGCGCGTGCTGATGAACTGCGCCGGCATCGGTGGCTCGCAGCGCGTGGTCGGCAAGGACGGCGTCTATCCGCTGGCCAAGTTCGTCCGCATCATCAACGTCAACCTGATCGGCACCTTCAACGCGCTGCGCCTGTTCGCCGAGCGTCTCGCCACTGCGGCGCCGATCGGCGAGGAGCGCGGCGTCGTCATCAACACGGCGTCAGTTGCGGCGTATGAGGGCCAGATCGGCCAGATCGCCTATTCGGCGTCGAAAGGCGGCATCGTCGGCCTGACGTTGCCGGCGGCGCGCGACCTCGCTTCCTTAAAGATCCGCGTCAACACGATCGCGCCCGGCATCTTCTTCACGCCGCTGCTGATGGGTCTCAACGAGGAAGCGCGCAAGAGCCTGGGCGCCCAGGTGCCGCATCCGGCCCGCCTCGGCGAGCCCGACGAGTACGGCGCGCTCGCCGTGCACATCGTCGAGAACGCGATGCTCAACGGCGAAACCATCCGCCTCGACGGCGCGATCCGCATGGCGCCGCGGTAACGCGCGTCCCTTCCTTCTCCCCTCGCGTCCGCCGAAGCCCTTGGGCGAAGGCGGATGTGGGAGAGGGTGGCGCCTCACGAAGTGAGGCGACGGGTGAGGGGTTCTCTCCGGTTGGCAACCCCTCACCGCATCGAATGCAGGGCTAACGCTTGAGATGCCCTAAGAGCGAGCTTCGCTCGTCTCGGCTCCCACAAGGGGAGAGGGCGCAGCAATCAGCACCGCGCTTCGCTGATGCAGGAGGACTGCGTGACTCAACCGCTGCTGATCGAACACCATGACGGCGTCGACCGGGTGACGCTGAATCGCCCGGACAGTCTCAACGCGCTTGATCCCAGCCTGATCGACGCGCTGAACGCCTACTTCCAGGGCCTGCAGCGCAACCGCGACACCCGCGTCGTGGTGCTGAAAGGCGCGGGCGCCTCGTTCTGCGCCGGGCTCGACCTGAAACACGCGATGAAGCGCCGCGCCGGACAGCAGGAGCCGCCTGGCGTGACGGAGTCGCTGGACTCGCAGCGGCGCATTGCCGACATCGTGATGCTGATGCGGCGCTGCCCGCAGCCGATCATCGCGCTCGTCCAGGGCGCGGCGGCCGGTGGCGGCTTTGCGCTGGCGCTTGCGGCGGATATCCGCATCGCCGCGAAGAATGCGCGGATGAACTGCGCCTTCATCAAGCTTGGCCTAGGCGGCTGCGACATCGGCACCAGCTATTTCCTGCCGCGCCTCGTCGGCGTGTCGGTTGCTTCCGAACTGATTCTCACCGGACGCTTCATCGGCGCCGAGCGTGCACTCGCGGTCGGGCTCGTCTCCGAACTCGTTGAAGATGCCGCTGCGCTCGATGCGGCGGCGGAAGCCTATGTCGATGCGATGCTGACGGCATCGCCCGTGGGCCTAAGGCTCTCGAAGGAATGCCTCAACATGGCGGTCGATGCCGGCTCGATCGAAGCTGTCATTGCGATGGAAGACCGCAATCAGGTGCTGTGCAGCCGTTCCGAAGATTTTGGCGAAGGCATCAGGGCCTTCCTCGAAAAGCGAAAGCCTGTCTATATCAGGCGCTGACAACAAGAACGGACAAGAAAAAGAATTCCGGGAGACGCAATAATGAGTGGGAGTGCAGCGGCGGTGCTGACCAAGCCAGCCTTTCGCAAGATCGAATGGCTGCCGCGCGACATCGCTGTCGAACGCCGTCCCGATGGCGTCATCGTCCTGAAGTCGCGCATCCCGCTGCAGGCTTACGAGAAGCATGTCCCGGCTTCGCTGGCGAAATGGGCCAGGCAGGCGCCCGAGCGCATCTGGCTGGCGCAGCGCGGCGGCCCCGACCGGCAGTGGCGCAAGGTCTCCTATGGCGAAGCCAAGCGTATCGTCGACGCCCTGACGCAGGGCTTGCTCGATCTCGGCCTCGAGGAAGGCCGGCCCGTCGCGATCCTGTCAGGCAATTCCATCGAGCATGCGCTGATGACGCAGGCCGCGATGCAGGCGCGTTTGCCCGCCGCGCCGGTGTCGCCGGCCTATTCGCTGATGAGCCAGGATCACCTCAAGCTCAAGTATCTGTTCGACCTGATCAAGCCTGCGGTCGTGATGGTGCAGGACGGCCCGACCTTCGAGAAGGCGCTGAAGGCGCTTGATCTCAAAGGCGTCACCGTCGTGCATGTGCTGCGGCCGTGCGACGGCATTGCAAGCGTGTCCTTTGCCGATCTTGCGGCAACGCCGGTGACCGCGGCGGTCGAGGAATCGATCGCGAAGATCACACCGGACACCGTTGGCAAACTGCTGTTCACCTCGGGCTCGACCGGCATGCCCAAGGCCGTCATCAACACCCAGGAGATGATGTGCGCCAATGCGGCGATGATGATGCAGGTGCGCCCGCGCCGTCCGGACGGACCTGTCTCGACCGTGCTGGACTGGATGCCGTGGAACCACACCATGGGCGGCAACGCCGCGTTCAATCCCGTCCTGGTGGATGGCGGCACGCTCTATATTGACGATGGCCGGCCGATGCCGGGCCAGCTCGAAGAAACGATCCGGAACTTGCGCGAGGTGTCGCCGACCTATTACGCGAACGTGCCCGCCGGTTACGCCGCGCTTGCCGCGGCGATGGAGAAGGACGATGCGCTGTGCCGCAGCTTCTTCAAGAACCTTTCCATTATGGCCTATGGCGGCGCGCGGCTGCCCGACGATCTCTACGATCGCATGCAGGCGCTGGCGGTGAAGACCACCGGCGAGCGCATTGTGTTCTACACCGGCTGGGGCTCGACCGAGACCGCGCCGACCTCGACCGGCACCTATTGGGATACCGAGCGTGTCGGCCTGATCGGCCTGCCGTTCCCCGGCGTCGAGCTGAAGATGGTGCCGTGCGGCTCGAAATATGAGCTGCGCCTGCGCGGCATCAACGTCACATCAGGCTATTTCGGCCAGCCCGAGCTGACCAGGAAGATGTTCGACGAGGAAGGTTTCTACTGCATCGGCGATGCCGGCATTTTCGTCGACGACGGCGACCCCCTGCAGGGCATCATTTTCGCCGGCCGCGTGGTGGAAGACTTCAAGCTCACCACGGGCACCTTCGTCCATGTCGGCTCTCTGCGCACCGATGCGATCGCCGCCGCGACGCCGGTTGTACACGACGCGCTGGTGACCGGTCAGGATCGCGAATTCATCGGCTTGCTGGCCTGGCCCAATCTGCATGCCTGCCGCCAGATCGTCGGCAATGCCGATGCGACCTTCGAGGATGTCGTGAAACATTCCGAGGTGATCGCCTGCCTGAAGCGCGGGCTGGAGGCGTACAACGCGTGCTG
>DATEJC010000428.1:0-8452 GCA_035278345.1 Bradyrhizobium sp.
CGGTTCGGGTTCACCAGCGCATCGACCTCGGGCAATTGCTCGCCGCATTGGTGATGGTCGATGACGACGACGGACATGCCGAGCGTCTTCGCCTCCGCCAGCGCTTCGAGGCTGGTGGTGCCGCAGTCCACGCTCACCAGCAGCGTCGCCCCCTTGCCTGCCAGCATGCGGACGGCTTCCGTGTTGGGGCCATAACCCTCGAACAGCCGGTCCGGAATGTGGATCAGCGGATCGAGCCCGCAATGCCGCAAGTGCCAGGCCAGCAGCGCAGCCGAGGTTGCGCCGTCGACGTCATAATCGCCGAAGATGGCGACCTTCTCGCCGCGCGTGGCGGCGTCTGCGATGCGTTTCGCTGCGGCCTCCATCTGCGTCACGGTGAAGGGATCGGGCATCAGCTTGCGGATGGTCGGGTCGAGGAAATCGGCGACCGCATCGATCTCGACGTCGCGGCCCGCCAACACCCGCGCCAGCATTTCCGGCAACTGATAGCGTTGCACCATAGCAAGCGCCTTCGCCTGCCCGCGCGCATCGAGCCGGTCGCGCCACAGCTTGCCGGTCGCAGAACGCGCAACGCCGAGGAAAGCCTGCGGCGTCTCGACGGGCAATGCGGATGCGGGAAGCGTCATAATGCGCTCTGAGCTAGGCACAAAAGCCGACGCTTCAATGATTCGCGCGATCGCGAGGGCTTAGCAACCCATCCGCTCCGCTATCCCACCGAAATCCTTGGCCACGACGTCCCAGTCGCCCCGAGCCTCGAAATCGTATTTCTGGTGCGGGCCGTATTCGGTCGGCCGCGCGACGAAGGCGGTTTTCAGTCCGTTCTTCTGCGCTGCCTTCAAATCGTTGTTGTGCGCGGCGACCATCATCACCTCCTCCGGCTTGAGGCAAAGGAGCTTTGCCGCGCCGAGATAGGTCTCGGCATCGGGCTTGTAGTGCTCGAAAAGCTCGGCCGACATGATGAGGTCCCACGGCATGCCCGCGAACTTCGCCATGTTGGTAAGCAGCGCGACATTGCCGTTGGAGAGGGGCGAGATGATATATTTCTTCTTCAGCCGCGCGAGACCCGCATTGGTGTCGGGCCATGAATGCAGGCGGTGCCAGCCCATGGTCAGGTGATGCAGATCGGCGTCGGTCAGGCCCTTGATGTCGAACTGCGCGACCAGCTTTTCCAGCGAGCGGCGGTGCAGCACGTCGAGGATGACGTAGCCGTTCTGCGGATTCTTGCGTACCTCGTCCATCGAGGCCGCATAGACCGCACGCCAGCCATCGACCAGCGCGGTCCAGTCGGCCTTGATGCCACGCTTCTCCGACCACTTCGTGAAATCGTCGATCAGGCTGGTGCGCCAGTCGACACAGGTGCCGAACACATCGAAGACCAGCGCCTTCACACCGGAAGTATCTGACATGCTCGCTGCCTCTTTTTGTTGGCCTTACGGCGGTTAGAGCTTCTTCCGATACTGCACGAAGCCCGGCCGGTCGGCGACCTTGTCGTAGAGCATTTGCGCGGTTTCGTTGGTCTCGTGCGTCATCCAGTAGAGACGGCTGGCGCCGGCGGCACGCGCTGCGAGTTCGACCGCCGATATCAGCTTGCGTCCCACGCCGCCGCCGCGGAGCGAGGGCTCCACGAAGAGATCTTCGAGATAGCAATAGCAGATCGGCGCCCAGGTCGAGCGATGCAGCAGGTAATGCGTCAGCCCGACCAGATTGCCGTCGTGCTCCGCAACCAGCGCATAGAGCGGCTCGATCGGATCGAAAAAGCGCTGCCACGTTGCATCCGTCACGTCGGGTGCGAGCGCGGATTTGTAGAAGGTGAGATAGCCCTGCCAGAGCGGGTCCCAGCCGGCGCGATCATCCGGTCGTACCGGCCGGACGATGATGTCGCCCGCCATGGCGGCCTCCTCAGTCGAGGTAGAATTTCTGCAGCTCGCGATGCTCGGCCTTGATGATACGCACGGTACCTGTGACCGAACGCATCACCACCGTTTCTGTCTCGATCACATTGTCCTTGCGGAACTTGACGCCTGTCAGCAGCGAGCCCGTGGTGACGCCGGTCGCTGCGAACAGGCAGTCGCCCCTCACCATATCCTCAATGCCATAGACCATGCGCGGATCGCTAACGCCCATTTTCTGGGCGCGTTCGCGCTTCTCGGCCGTATCGAGAATCAACCGGCACTGCATCTGACCGCCGATGCAGCGGAGCGCCGCCGCGGCCAGCACGCCTTCCGGCGCGCCGCCGGTACCCATGTAGATATCGACGCCGGTTTCCTCTGGCGTTGCTGTATGGATCACGCCGGCGACATCGCCGTCGGTGATCAGGCGCACCGCAGCGCCGGTGGAGCGGATCGCGGAGATGATCTCGGCATGGCGCGGGCGGTCGAGCACCAGCGCGGTGATGGCGGAGGTCGGCACGCCCTTGGCCTTGGCAAGGCGCTGGATGTTCTCCGCCGGCGGTGCGTCGAGATCGATGGTGTTCTTGGCGTAGCCCGGACCGATCGCGATCTTTTCCATGTAAACGTCTGGGGCGTGCAGCAGCGTGCCGCCGTCGGCCATCGCCATGGTGGCGATCGCGCCCGGCATGTTCTTGGCGCACAGCGTGGTGCCTTCGAGCGGGTCGACGGCGATGTCGACCTGCGGCCCGGCATTGAGGCCGACTTTCTCACCTATGAACAGCATCGGCGCCTCGTCGCGCTCGCCTTCGCCGATCACGATGGTGCCTTCGATCGGCAGCTTGTTGAGTTCGCGCCGCATCGCGTCCACCGCGGCCTGGTCGGCCGCCTTTTCCTGGCCGTGGCCGCGCAGCCGCGCGGCAGACACCGCCGCCCGCTCCGTCACGCGCACGATCTCAAGCGTCAGGATGCGCTCGAGCAACAGCTGCGGCGGCACGGAAATATGGGTCGACATCTCATTGCTCCTCAAAGTCCCCAGGGCGGGCCGCACGGCCCGCACCAACAATCCAAAAGCGCGCGAAACGTTGCTAAGCGCGCTAGTTCTTCTCGATCCGTATCACCTGCGGCCGGCCGTTGATGACCTTGTCCTTCTGCACGGCGGCGAGTGCCCGATGCACGGCGTCCTCATGGGTGGCATAGGTGATCAGGATGACCGGCACGGGCGAGCCGTTCTTCGTGGCGCCCGCGGCGTCCACGCCATCGGGATGGCGCTGCACGATCGACTCCAGCGAGATCTTTTGCTCGGCAAGCCGCGTCGCAATGGTCGCCGCCGTACCCGCGAGATCGCGCGCCATCAGGCGGATGTAGTAGCCGCCTTCGTGACGCTCCATCGGCGCCTTCTTGGTATCCCGCAGCTTGTCCACCGGACGGCCGAAAGGCGTCGCGCAAATCCCGCGCGCCACGTCGGCGATATCGGCCACCACGGAAGCTGCGGTCGCAGCGCCGCCGGCGCCGGGACCGACCAGCGTGATCGGCGGCACGCCCTCGCCGTCGATGGTAACGGCGTTGGTGACGCCCATCACCTGCGCAATCGATGACGTCTTCGGCACCATGGTCGGGTGCACGCGCTGCTCTATGCCCTTTGCCGTGCGCACAGCGACGCCGAGCAGCTTGACCCGATAGCCGAGTTCTTCCGCGGCGCGCAGGTCTTCCGGCTTGATCGAGGAAATTCCCTCGACATAGATCGCGCTCTGCGAGACCTTGGTGCCGAAGGCAAGGCTGGCGAGGATCGCGAGCTTCTGCGCGGTGTCGTGACCATCGACGTCGAACGACGGATTGGCCTCGGCATAGCCGAGCCGCTGCGCATCCTTCAGGCACTCGGCAAAGGTCAGCCCCTCCTGCTCCATCCGGCTCAGGATGTAGTTGCAGGTGCCGTTGAGGATGCCATAGACGCGGTTGACACTTGTTCCGGCAAGACCCTCGCGCAGCGTCTTGATGATCGGGATGCCGCCGGCTACAGCCGCTTCGTAATTCAGTGCGCCACCGTGCTTCTCGGCGGCCTTGGCGAGCCGCACGCCGTGCTTGGCGATCAGCGCCTTATTGGCTGTGACCACCGACTTGCCGGCCTTCAGCGCGGCTTCGACCGCGGAGAATGCGGGATCGCCGGAGCCGCCCATCAGTTCCACGAAGCAGTCCACATTGGGATCGGTCGCGAGCGCCAGCGGGCTCTTGGCCCAGTCGATGCCGCGCAGATCGACGCCGCGCTTCTTGACCTTGGAGCGCGCGGTCACCGCGACGACGCGGATGCCGCGGCCGCTGCGCGCCGACAGCGTGCGGCCCTGCTCTTCGATGAGGCGGACGACTTCGGCGCCAACGGTGCCGAGCCCCGCAATACCCACTTTCAGGGGTGCGACCATGAGATGAAAAAACCTGCCGGTAGGAATTAGCGCCGGTTGGCGAGAGGAACCACGTTGTGCAACGTTTCAATGCCGCTTTCAAGGAAGCGGCGCACACCGCGCGCGGCCTGCCGGATTCGCTGCTCGTTTTCGACCATAGCGATGCGGACATAGCCTTCGCCATGCTCGCCGAAGGCAACGCCTGGCGAGACCACGACGCCGGACTTTTCCACCATCAGGGTCGCAAATTCCATGCTCCCCAGCCCCGCAAATGCCTTGGGCAGCGGCGCCCAGGCGAACATCGACGCCTGCGGCGGCGGGATATCCCAGCCGGCGCGGCCGAACGACTCGACCAGCGCGTCGCGGCGCTTGCGATAGGTCTCGCGCATTTCGCGGATGCAATCCTCCGGCCCATTCAGCGCGGCGGTCGCCGCGACCTGTACGGGGGTGAATGCGCCGTAATCGAGATAGGATTTGACGCGCGCCAGCGCCGCGATGATGCGCTCATTGCCGACGGCAAAACCCATGCGCCAGCCCGCCATCGAGAACGTCTTCGACATCGAGGTGAACTCGACGGCGACGTCCATCGCGCCGGGAACCTGCAGCACCGACGGCGGCGGGCTCTTCTCGTCGAAATAGACCTCGGCATAGGCGAGATCAGAGAGAATGAAGATGTCGTGCTTCTTCGCAAACGCCACGAGATCCCGGTAGAAATCGAGATCGGCGACATAGGCGGTCGGATTCGAGGGATAGCAGACGATCAGCGCGATCGGCTTGGGGATCGAATGGATGATCGCGCGCTCCACCGCCTCGAAGAATTGCGGTGTCGGTTCCGACGGCACCGAGCGGATCACGCCGCCCGCCATCAGGAAGCCAAAGGCGTGAATCGGATAGCTCGGGTTCGGGCACAGCACGACATCGCCCGGCGCCGTGATCGCTTGGGCGACGTTGGCAAAGCCTTCCTTGGAGCCGAGGGTCGCAACGACCTGGGTGTCCGGGTTCAGCTTCACGCCGAACCGGCGGGCATAATACGCCGCCTGCGCTTTGCGCAGGCCATTGATGCCGCGCGAGGCGGAGTAGCGGTCGGTCCGCGGCTTGCCCAGGGTCTCCTTGAGCTTTTCCAGCACATGCGGCGGGGCCGGCAGGTCGGGATTGCCCATGCCCATGTCGATGATATCGGCACCCGCATTGCGCGCCGCTGCCTTGGCCTGATTGACCTTTTCGAACACGTAGGGCGGCAGGCGGCGAATGCGGTAAAATTCGTCCATGGGTCTCAAGCTCCGGGATGCCGGTGTCCTCTGGGACAGCCGGCACGGCTAGCGGCAGGCGGAACCCGATTCCGCGCAAAAACGCGCCCAAATCAAGGAATTAGGCTAGGTCCAACCGCCAAACCGTTGAATCGGAACGTTTTACCATGCAAGCCCCTCGATGCCAGCGCAAATCGCGCAATTTGGGGGCTTATCGGGAGGGCGGGTTCTTGGGTGCGCCCGAGGAGGCCTGGCGATCCCGCGCGGCGATCAGCTCGGACTGGATCCGCTTCTGCTCGTCGGGCTTCATGGCGGCTTCGGCGCGGTCGGGCGGCAAATCATGCACCGGGAGGTAGCTGCCTGCCTCCTTTGGCCGCGGCGGCGCATCGGCAGGCAGGCCCACGGCGGGCAGGTCCGCAATCTGGGTCGAGCAGCCGCCGACCGCGAGCGTTGCCGCAAGCAACGCCCCTGCCATCAGCAGTTTGATCGTTCCACCCACCGCCATTCGCACGGAATCCCACCTAACTCGCGTCCCTCGTCCCGCTGGCCCGAGCCTTGCACCGAATTCTAGCATAAGCGGTCAAACCATTGTCGCCCGAAACGATTAAGGGCAGGAGAACTGAGGCTACAGGTGCGCCTTCATTGTGTCGGAATCGGGAAACTTTGACGCAGCGCAACAATAGAGATCACAGAGTTAATCCAAAGAGATGTGATCGCTGTTCCCTGCGGTGACGAAGCGAAGTGGAATCGGTAAGTTGGCGAAATGAACGACGTCAGTACCCAAGGCCAGACAGAGCAGAAATTCGACGCGCAAGCGTTCGCCATGAACATCGCGCGCGCGATGGAGAGCTCCGGCCAGGCGCTCGCCGCTTACCTGAAGCCGCGCGAGACCGGCGAGGTGAAGGACAAGCCGCCCAGCGAACTCACCGAGGTGATCAAGACGTTCTCGTCGGTCGCCGAATACTGGATGTCGGACAAGGAGCGCGCGACGGCCCTGCAGCAGAAGATGGGCAAGGCCTATCTCGATCTCTGGGGCTCGGCGATGCGCCGCATGGCCGGCGAGGAAGAGGTCAAGGCCGCAATCGAGCCGTCGCCGCGCGACAAGCGCTTCAAGGATCCGGAGTGGAAGACGAACCAGTTCTTCGACTTCGTGATGCAGCTCTATCTTTTGACGACGCAATGGGCGCACGACCTCGTACGCAACGCCGAAGGCCTCGATCCGCACACGCGCAAGAAGGCCGAGTTCTACGTGCAGCAGATCACAAATGCGCTGTCGCCGAGCAATTTCGTCCTGACCAACCCGGAAGTGCTGCGCGAGACGCTGGCTTCCAAGGGCGACAACCTCGTCCGCGGCATGAAGATGCTGGCCGAGGACATCGAGGCAGGCCACGGCACCCTGCGCATCCGCCAATCCGATCCCGGCAATCTCGAGGTCGGCGTCAACATGGCGATGACCCCGGGCAAGGTGATCTACCAGAACGACCTGATGCAGCTGATCCAGTATTCGCCGACCACGGAGAGCGTGCTGCGCACGCCGCTGCTGATCGTGCCGCCCTGGATCAACAAGTTCTACATCCTCGATCTCCGTCCGGAGAAATCCTACATCAAATGGTGCGTCGATCAGGGCATCACCGTGTTCGTGATCTCCTGGGTCAATCCCGACAAGGAGCTCGGCAGGAAGACCTGGTCCGACTATATGAAGGAAGGCCCCCTCGCCGCGATCGACATCATCGAGAAGGTGACCGGCGAGATGAAGGTGCACACCGCGGGCTATTGCGTCGGCGGCACCATGCTGGCCTCGACGCTGGCGTATCTGGCCGCCAACCGGCGCCAGCGCGTCGCGTCCGCGACTTTCTTCGCCGCACAGGTCGACTTCACCCATGCCGGCGACCTCCTCGTCTTCGTCGACGAGGACCAGATCTCCGCGCTGGAACGCGACATGCAGGAGTCGGGCGTGCTCGAAGGCAGCAAGATGGCGATGGCCTTCAACATGCTGCGCTCGAACGACCTGATCTGGTCCTATGTCGTCAACAACTACCTCAAGGGCCAGCCGCCATCCGCCTTCGACCTGCTGCACTGGAATTCCGATGCGACGCGGATGCCGGCGGCGAACCACTCCTATTATTTGCGCAACTGCTATCTCGACAACCGCCTGTCCACCGGCAGCATGGTGCTCGACGACACCCTGCTCGACCTCTCCAAGGTGAAGGTGCCGGTCTATAATCTGGCAACGCGCGAGGATCATATCGCGCCCGCCGAATCCGTCTTGTACGGCTCGCAGTTCTTTGGCGGCCCGGTGAAATTCGTGCTGTCCGGCTCGGGCCATATTGCCGGCGTCGTCAACCCGCCGGCGGGCGGCAAGTACCAGTACTGGACCAACGACAACCTCAAGGCCGGATCGCTCGCCGCATGGATGAAGGGCGCCGAGGAGCACAAGGGTTCATGGTGGCCGGACTGGCTGCAATGGCTGGAGAGCATCGACGCCGAACGCGTTCCAGCGCGGGCCGTCGGCGACGTGCTGCCGCCGATCGAGGATGCCCCCGGCAGCTATGTCCGCGTCCGCGCGTAGCGCGGCGCGGGGCTGTCAGCTATAAACAGTGGTCCCGCCGCGTCGGGTTCGAAATTGAAATGAGGGGGAAGCGATGACACGCGAATTGTTCTGGCTGACGTGCACGGTGATCCTGACGGGAATCCTGTGGGTCCCCTACATCATCAACCGCTGTCAGGTGCGCGGCCTCACCGGCGCCATGGCCAATCCCTCGCGCAACGACAAGCCCCACGCCGAATGGGCCAACCGGCTGATGTTCGCACATGACAATGCGGTGGAAAACCTTGTCATCTTCGCGCCGCTGGTGCTGATCCTCTCGGAGCTCGACTATTCCACCAAATGGACCGCGCTCGCCTGCGCCGTCTATTTCTGGGC
>DATEJC010000429.1:0-6512 GCA_035278345.1 Bradyrhizobium sp.
CGGCGGAAGCGTGCGATCAGCCGCAGCGTCCGCGCCGACCAGCCCTCGCCGTCGCCGCGAATGATTTCGCGGATGCGCTGCTTGATCGGCGCGACCAGCGCCTTCGCCTTGTCGCGGATCATCATGATGAAATCGTACAGCCGCTCGAACCAAGGCATCTCCAGCAGCTTGTCGCGCGTCACGTCGAAGATGAAGGCGGTGATGCCGACGCCGGCGAATTTGGCGAACACAAGGATGGAGATCGACGTCATCCAGTACTGATGCGCGAGCAGCCATAGCCCGATCAGCTTGAGCGGAAACATCGGAATGACCGGCACCGCAAAGACGATCAAGGTCATCGCCGGCGAGAGCGCATCGACGCGATCGGCAAGCCACTGCTTGAACTCGCGCAGCGGAATCCAGGCGACGATTTTCGCGACAACGGGCTCGAGATGATCCCACAGCCAAGCCTCGATCAGGAAGATGATCGCAAGCAAAACCCAGAACGGCTGCAAGAGGCGACGCAGCATCGTAGCAATCCCCCCGGTTCAGGTTACCCTAAACCGATCCCGCGGTCACATATGGATCGCGCGCTTGCCCACCGCAAGCGCAGCTTCCTTGATGGCCTCGGAGCGGGTCGGATGGGCGTGGCAGGTACGCGCCAGGTCCTCGGCCGAACCGCCAAATTCCATCAAAACAGCCGCTTCATGAATCATTTCGCCGGCTTCGCGGCCGACGATGTGCACGCCGAGCACGCGATCGGTCTTCGCATCTGCGAGAATCTTCACGAACCCGTCGGTGGTCTGGTTGACCTTGGAGCGGCCATTGGCGGTGAAGGGGAATTTTCCTGATGTGTAGGCGATGCCGGCCTGCTTCAGCTCTTCCTCGGTCTTGCCGACGGAGGATACTTCCGGCGTGGTGTACACGACACCCGGGATGACGTCGTAATTCACATGGCCGGATTGACCGGCGAGAATTTCAGCGCAGGCCACGCCCTCGTCTTCGGCCTTGTGCGCCAGCATCGGCCCCGCGACGACGTCGCCGATGGCATAGATGCCTTTCACATTGGTCGCGAAGTGAGAATCGATTTGCACACGGCCGCGATTGTCGAGCGCGACGCCGGCTTCCTTCAGCCCAAGGCCGTCGGTGTATGGCACGCGGCCGATGCAGACGAGCACGACATCGGCTTCCAGCGCTTCCGCCGCGCCGCCTGCGGCGGGCTCGATGCTCGCCTTCAGCGTCTTGCCTGACGTATCGACGGCGGTGACCTTGGCGCCGAGCTTGAACTTGAAGCCCTGCTTTTCGAGGATGCGCTGGAATTGCTTGGCGATCTCGCCATCCATTCCCGGCAGGATACGGTCGAGGAATTCGACGACGGTGACCTCAGAACCGAGGCGGTGCCACACCGAGCCGAGCTCGAGCCCGATCACGCCCGCCCCGACGATCAGAAGCTTGCCCGGCACCTTCTCGAGCGACAGCGCGCCGGTCGATGACACGATACGCTTCTCGTCGATCTCGATGCCCTTGAGGCGCGCGATATCTGAGCCGGTGGCGATGACGATGCTCCTGGTCTCGACCGTCTGGGCCTTGCCGTCCGCGCCAGTCACCTCGACCTTCCCTGCGCCAAGGATCTTGCCCTTGCCCATCAAGACGTCGATCTTGTTCTTCTTCATCAGGAATTCGACGCCCTTGACGTTGCCGTCGATGCCCTGCTGCTTGAAGTTCATCATCGAGGGCAAATCGAGTTTCGGCGCGGAAACGCTGACGCCCATTTTGGCGAATGAATGCGCGGCCTCCTCGAACATTTCGGAAGCGTGCAGCAGCGCCTTCGACGGCATGCAGCCGACATTGAGGCAGGTGCCGCCGAGGGTCGCATTCTTCTCGACCACGGCGACCTTCATGCCGAGTTGCGCCGCGCGTACCGCGCAGACGTAACCGCCGGGTCCGGTGCCGATGACGACGAGATCGTAAGCCATGATTGGGAGTCCTGTAGCTAAGGTAAGGTAAGTGTCTTTTGTTTGAGCATGATCTTTCCGGAAAACCGGTGCCCACTTTTCCGGATCATGCTCTAACGCCCGCCCGAGACGTCGAGGATGGCCGACGTCACGTAGGAGGCTTCGTCCGAGATCAGCCAGACGATCGCATTGGCGATTTCCCCGGCGGTGCCGACGCGCTTCATCGGCACCATCGGCGCAAGGCGCTGAGCGCGGTCGGGCTCGCCGCCGGAGGCGTGGATTTCAGTGTCGATCAGGCCGGGCCGGATCGCGGCGACGCGGATGCCCTCGCCCGCGACTTCATGGCCGAGGCCGATCGTGAAGGAATCGACCGCGCCTTTGGAGGCGGCGTAGTCGACATAGGTGTTGGGCGCCCCGAGGCGCGAGGCGACGGACGAGAGATTGACAATGACGCCGCCCTTGCCGCCGCGGCGGGTCGACATCCGCTTCACCGCCTCGCGCGCACACAGGATGCTGCCGGTGACGTTGACCGCCATCATGCGCTGGATGCGTTCAGCCGACATGTCCTCGACCCGCGCGGAGGGGCCGACGATGCCGGCGTTGTTCACCAGTGCGCCGAGCGTGCCGAATTCGTCGGCTGCCTTGAACAGCGCCAGGATGTCCTTCTCATGCGCGACGTCGCATTTGACCGCGATCGCCTTGCCGTTCCTGCTTTCGATCTGCGTGGCGACCTCGTCGGCTGCCGCCTTGTTGTTCGCGTAGCCGACAACGATGCGGAAGCCGCGCTCGGCGGCGGCAATCGCGGCGGCGCGGCCGATGCCGCGGCTACCGCCGGTGATGACAACAACCCTGTCGGTCAAATTCGTCCTCGATCGTTACATCCATTCGCGAAAACTCCGGCCGCGAGGCCGGAGTTGAGAAGAGAAGTGGCCGTCAGAGATCCAGCACCAGCCGGGCCGGATCTTCCAGGCTTTCCTTGACGCGCCCCAGGAAGGTGACGGCTTCCTTGCCGTCGATGACGCGGTGGTCGTAGGACAGCGCCAGATACATCATCGGCCGCACCTCGATCTTGCCGCCGACCACCATCGGGCGCTCCTGGATCTTGTGCATGCCGAGGATGCCGGATTGCGGCGCATTGAGGATCGGCGTCGACATCAGCGAGCCATAGATGCCGCCATTGGTGATGGTGAAGGTGCCGCCCTGCATCTCGTCGATCTTGAGCTGGCCGTCACGGGCGCGGCGACCGAAATCGGCGATGCCCTTCTCGATGTCGGAGATCGACTTTTGGTCGCAGTCGCGCACCACGGGCACGACCAGACCCTTGTCGGTGCCGACGGCGATGCCGATGTGGTAGTAGTTCTTGAAGATCAGGTCAGAGCCGTCGATCTCGGCGTTGACGGCGGGAATATCCTTCAGCGCCTGCACCACGGCCTTGGTGAAGAAGCCCATGAAGCCGAGCTTGGTGCCGTGCTTCTTCTCGAACACGTCCTTGTATTGCGAGCGCAGCGCCATGACATTGGTCATGTCGACCTCGTTGAAGGTCGTCAGCATCGCGGCCGTGTTCTGCACATCCTTGAGACGGCGCGCGATGGTCTGACGCAGCCGCGTCATCTTCACGCGTTCCTCGCGCGCGGCATCATCGGCCGGTGACGGCGCGCGGACCTGCACGGCCGCGGCGGGCTGATTGACCGGGGTCGGCGCGGAGGCGGCCTTCTCGATGGCGGCGAGCATGTCGCCCTTGGTGACGCGGCCATCCTTGCCGGAGCCCGGCACGGTGGAGGCATCGACACCGCTCTCGGCGGAAAGTTTTCGCACCGAAGGCGCCAGCGGCGCATCAGCCGGCGGCGCCTTCGCGGCGGGAGCCGGCGCAGGCGCGGCAGCCGGAGCAGCAGCGGGCTTGGCGGCAGCGGGAGCGGCCGCAGGCTTTGCGCCGGCCGCGCCATCATTGATCTGTCCGAGCAGCGCGCCGACGGCGACGGTCTCGCCGTCCTTGGCGATGATCTCGCCGAGCACACCCGCCGACGGCGCGGGCACTTCGATCGTGACCTTGTCGGTCTCGAGTTCGACCAGCGGCTCGTCCACCGCCACGGCCTCGCCGGCCTTCTTGAACCAGCGGCCGATGGTGGCCTCCGTCACGGATTCGCCGAGCGTCGGAACGCGAATTTCAGTCATTGGTCTGCTTCCTCTTGCGTCATGGCCGGGCTCGTCCCGGCCATCCACGCCATTGATCAACATTCAAAAAGTAAGACGTGGATGCCCGGCATTTGAGCGGGAAGACGGTGCTTCGCACCTTTTGGCCGGGCATGACGACGTTGAGTTTCCTAGTTCAAAGCCTCATCCAGGAACGCCTTGAGCTGCGCCACATGCTTGGACATCAGGCCGGTGGCAGTCGCAGCCGAAGCGGCGCGGCCGGCGTAGCGCGGACGGCGGTTCGGCGCCTGGATCTGGTTCAGCACCCACTCCAGATACGGCTCGATGAAGTGCCAGGCGCCCATGTTGCGCGGCTCTTCCTGGCACCAGACGATCTCGGCCGCCTTGAAGCGGGAGAGCTCCAACACCAGAGCCTTCAGCGGCACCGGATAGAGCTGCTCGACGCGCAGCAGATAGATGTCGTCGATGCCGCGCTTTTCGCGCTCCTCGTAGAGGTCGTAATAGACCTTGCCGGAGCAGAGCACGACGCGGCGAATCTGGCTGTCCGGCTTCAGCTTGATCGACTCGTTCGGCAGCATCTGGGCGTCATCCCAGAGGATGCGATGGAACGAGCTATCCTTGCCGAGTTCGTCGAGCCGCGACACGGCGCGCTTGTGGCGCAGCAGGGATTTCGGCGTCATCACGATCAGCGGCTTTCTGATCTCGCGATGCAGCTGCCGCCGCAGCATGTGGAAGTAGTTGGCGGGCGTGGTCGGATAGACCACCTGCATGTTGTCCTCGGCGCAGAGCTGCAGGAACCGCTCGAGGCGCGCGGAGGAGTGCTCCGGCCCCTGCCCTTCATAGCCGTGCGGCAAGAGGCAGACGAGACCGGACATGCGCAGCCATTTGCGCTCGCCCGACGAGATGAACTGGTCGAACAGCACCTGCGCGCCGTTGGCGAAGTCGCCGAACTGCGCTTCCCACAGCGCCAGCGCATTCGGCTCGGCCAGCGAGTAGCCGTATTCGAAACCGAGCACGGCCTCTTCCGACAGCAGCGAGTTGATGACCTCGTAGTGACCCTGATCGACGCCGAGATGGTTGAACGGCGTGTAGCGGCTCTCGTCCTCCTGGTCGATCAGCACCGAATGGCGCTGCGAGAAGGTGCCGCGCTCGCAATCCTGGCCGGACAGGCGGACATGACGGCCTTCCTCCAGCAGCGAGCAGAACGCCAGCGCCTCGCCGGTCGCCCAGTCGATGCCGACGCCGTTGTCGATCGCCTTGGCGCGGTTGTCGAGGAAGCGCTGGATGGTGCGGTGGACGCGGAAACCGTCCGGCACCTTGGTGATCTTGCGGCCGATGTCCTTCAGGATCGCCGTGTCGACGCCGGTGACGCCGCGGCGGGCGTCCTCCTCCTGGTCGGCGATCTTGAAACCCGCCCACTTGCCGTCAAGCCAGTCGGCCTTGTTGGGCTTGTAGCTGGTGCCGGCCTCGAACTCGGCATCGAGCCGCGAACGCCAGTCGGCCTTCAGCTTCTCGACCTCGCCCTCGGTGACGACGCCTTCGGCGATCAGCCGCTTGGAATAGATCGTCAACGTCGAGGGATGTGCCGCGATGCGCTTGTACATCACCGGCTGGGTGAACGCCGGCTCGTCGCCCTCGTTGTGGCCGTAGCGCCGATAGCAGAACATGTCGATGACGACAGGCTTGTGGAATTTCTGCCGGAACTCGGTCGCTACCTTGGCGGCGAACACCACGGCTTCCGGATCGTCGCCATTCACATGGAAGATCGGCGCGTCGATCATCTTCGCCACATCGGACGGATAGGGCGAGGAGCGCGAATAACGCGGATAGGTGGTGAAACCGATCTGGTTGTTGACGATGAAATGCACCGAGCCGCCGGTGCGATAGCCCTTCAGATCCGACAGGCTGAAGCACTCGGCGACCACGCCCTGCCCCGCGAACGCCGCGTCGCCATGCATCAGGAGCGGCATCACCGAGATGCGCATGTCGGGCGGATCGCCGTGCTGGTCCTGCTTGGCGCGGACTTTACCGAGCACGACGGGATCGACGATCTCGAGATGCGAGGGGTTGGCGGTCAGCGACAGATGGATCTTGTTGCCGTCGAACTCGCGGTCCGAGGACGCGCCGAGGTGATACTTGACGTCGCCCGAGCCTTCCACCGCGTCGGGATTGGCCGAGCCGCCCTTGAACTCGTGGAACAGCGCGCGGTGCGATTTGGCCATCACTTGCGTCAGCACGTTGAGACGGCCGCGATGCGGCATGCCGAGCACGATCTCCTTCACGCCGAGATTGCCGCCGCGCTTGATGATCTGCTCCAGCGCCGGGATCAGCGACTCGGCGCCGTCGAGGCCGAAGCGCTTGGTGCCGGTGAATTTGAGGTCGCAGAATTTTTCGAAGCCTTCGGCCTCGATCAGCTTGTTGAGGATG
>DATEJC010000430.1:0-11516 GCA_035278345.1 Bradyrhizobium sp.
ACCGTGACGAGGCCGTTCTCCTTCACGATGTTGCGGGTGTCGGCATAGCCGCGGGTATTGGGCGCGCGCACCCTGATCCAGTCCGGCTTCGGCGGCGAAACGCTATCCGGCCGGTTCACCTTTTCGGGGTGACGCGGGCGCAAGGGCGTTGTGGACAGGGTGTCGACGATGGTGACCATGGCATTCTTGCAAGTCGCGAGAGTTCTTAGCTAATCCGTGTTGACGAGACCCGCAACCTCAACTGCGGAAGCCCGCAACGGGGCATCGCGGAACCTAGCAGAACATGGCATGGTTCGGGGCAGCTTTCTCAGCCGTTCCGGCCCGATTCCCACCTCAAAATGGCTCCAAGCCCGAAATCCCGCGCTGCCGACGCCCCCGCCCTCGGCAAGCCGCTAAAGCGCAGCTTCTTCGACCGCAGCGTGCATGAAGTTGCCCCCGATTTGATCGGCGCAACGTTCCTGGTCAATGGCGTCGGCGGGGTCATTGTCGAGGTCGAGGCGTACCACCACACCGACCCGGCCGCGCATTCCTACCGCGGGCCAACACCGCGCAACCGCGTGATGTTCGGCCCGGCGGGCTTCTCCTATGTCTACCGCTCCTACGGCATCCACTGGTGCGTCAACTTCGTCTGCGAGGAGGAAGGCTCGGCCAGCGCCGTGCTGATCCGCGCGCTGCAGCCGACTCACGGCCTCGCCGCCATGCGCCGGCGCCGCGGTATCGGCGATGAGCGTGCGCTGTGCTCGGGCCCCGGCAAGCTCTGCGAGGCGCTCGGCATCACCATCGAGCACAGCGAGCGGCCGCTCGACAAGCCGCCGATCGCGCTGTTTGCACGAACTGCGAAGCCGGAGATCGCGGCCGGCGTGCGCATCGGCATCACCAAGGCGGTGGAACTGCCGTGGCGCTATGGAATGAAGGGCTCAAAGTTTTTGAGCAAGCCGTTTCCGGCCTAACGCGAAACCGCCCGCACCACATGCGGACCCGGACCGGAAAGCAGCCCCTGCCCCAATTCGCCGTAGTAGCGGGCGGCGAGTTCGGCGCGCGTGACGTCCTCGAAGGTGGCAAAGCGCCGCGCCCGCAATAGCGTGGCAAGATCGGGAGGATCGAACAGGCTGAGCCAGGGCTCGCCGATCGCCGCCGTGCGCGCAGCGACCGCCGTGAGATTGGCGCGCATGGCCGGCGGAAAGTTTTCGAAAGGCTCGGTGTAGTCGAACACCACCTCGGCGCCTCCGATCGCGGCGACGACGTCGAGCGTCGCGATGATGGCCTCGCGCGTCAGATACGGCACCACGCCGAGCCATTGGAAATAGGCCGGCTGATCCGAACGGAAGCCGGCCGCCGCCAGCCCCTCGGCGAGGCTCTGCCGCTCGAAGTCGACGGGCGCGAAGGTCAGCGACGGCGGCAGTACAACACCGGCCTGCGCGAGCCGCTCGCGCTTCCAGGCTTGCGTGGCGGGGTAGTCGACCTCGTAAACGGTAACGCCGGCATGCGCGTTGCGCAGCGAGAACGTGTCGAGACCGGCGCCGAGGATGACGACCTGTCGCGCGCCGCGTGCGATACAGGCCGCCATGGTCTCCTCGGAGAAGCGGCTGCGCGCGGCAATGAACAGCCGCATCGAGCGTTGCGTGGTATCATTGGCAAAGCCAGCCAGATTCATGCGCGCCTCGTCATCGAGGATCCGCAATGCGTATGGATCGGCAAAGATGACGCCACCTTCCAGAGTCTGGTGCACGGCTCGGTGCATCGCTGCGCCCAATGCCGTGCCGCTGGGTCGTCCGACCTGCATCGCTAAACCGGATGGTGGCAGACGGCTTCGATGCGGTTGCCGTCGGGATCGCGCAGGAAGGCCGCGTAATAGGAGGCGTGATAACTGCGCAGGCCCGGCGGCCCGTCGTCGGTGCCGCCCGCCGCGATGCCAGCATCCCAGAACGCATCGACCTGGGTCTGCCAGCGCGCCTTGAAGCACCAGTGGCGACCGGACGCATCCTCCGGCTTCGGTCCCTTGCGGATCGAGATGTAGACGCGGTCCGGATAGGACGGCCGCGCCCGCTCGCCATAGCCGAGCCAATCCTCGCGGCGGCCGACCTTGACCACGCCCAGCGCCTTCATGATGGCATCGTAGAATCGCTCGGCGGCGGCAATGTCGGAGACGGTGATGGAAACGTGGTCGAGCATATGACTCAGCCTATCCAATCGTCATTGCGAGCGAAGCGAAACAATCCATCTTGCTGCAGGAAGCATGGATTGCTTCGTCGCTACGCTCCTGGCGCTGACGGCGGTGGTACCGCCGCCGCTACGACGCCTTCTTCAGCCGCTCCAGCGCTTCCTGCAGCTTGGTCTTGCGCGCCAGCGCCGCCTCACGCTTTTCCTTCTCTTCCTCGACGATCTCTTCCGGCGCATTGGCCACGAATTTTTCGTTGGCGAGCTTGGCGTCGACGCGCTTGATGTCGCCGTCGGCCTTGCCGATCTCCTTCTCGAGCCGCGCCCGTTCGGCGGCGAGATCAATGACGCCCTTTAGCGGAAGGGCGGCGACTTCGCCGCGCACCAGTACCTGCACCGCGCCTTCCGGCGCGCTATCGGCAAACGAGATGTCGGCGAGCCGCGACAGGCGCTTGATGACGTCGTTCCAGCGCTGCGCGCGGGCTTTCGTTTCCGCCGACGCACCAGCCAAAATCAGCGGCGTCAGTGTCGCGGGCGGGATGTTCATCTCCGCGCGCACCGAGCGGATCGCGGTGACGAGGTCGACCACCCAGCCGATCTCCGCTTCCGCGTCGGGATCGGAAAATTCCCCGGCGTCGAGCGCGAGGATCAATGGCGGGATCAGCGCATCGCTGGGACTGGTGGTGGCGACCTGTGCCAGTTGTTCCGCCGACATCGTCTTGCGCGGCCACGGCGTCAGCACCAGCAGGCTGTCGTGCTCGGCGGTCACCGCCCACAGCTCCTCGGTGATGAAGGGCATGAAGGGGTGCAGAAGCTTGAGGATTTCATCGCGCGCCCAGGCGATCATGGCACGGGTCTCGGCCTTGGCCGGGCCGTCCTCGCCAAGCAGCACGGGCTTTGCGAGCTCGAGATACCAGTCGCAATAGACGTTCCAGACGAAGCGATAGATTGCGCCCGCTGCATCGTTGAAGCGATAGGCTTCGATCGCCTCGCTGACCTCACGCGTCGCACGCGAGGTCTCGTGCGCGATCCAGCGGTTCAGCGTCTCCCTGGCCTGCGCCGGTTCGAAGCCGGCCGGCAGTGCGCAGCCGTTCATCTCGGCAAAGCGGCAAGCGTTCCACAGCTTGGTTGCGAAATTGCGATAACCCTCGACGCGCTGGGTCGACAGCTTGATGTCGCGGCCTTGCGCTGCCATCGCCGCCAGCGTGAAGCGCAGCGCGTCCGCACCGTATTCGTCGACGAGATGCAGGGGATCGATGACGTTGCCCTTCGACTTCGACATCTTGGCGCCCTTCTCGTCGCGGACCAGGGCGTGGATATAAACGGTCGAGAACGGCACCTCCTTCATGAAGTGGATGCCCAGCATCATCATGCGGGCGACCCAGAAGAAGATGATGTCGAAGCCGGTCACCAGCGTGTTGGTGGGGTAGTAGCGCTGCAGTTCCGGCGTCTCGTCGGGCCAGCCCAGTGTCGAGAACGGCCACAGTCCCGACGAGAACCAGGTATCGAGCACGTCCTCGTCGCGGGTGATGAATCCCTCGCGCCTGGCGGGATCCTGCGCCATCTCGGCGCCCTGCTCTGCCGTGATCACTTCCTGCTCGACGTAATAGCCGAGCGCGTTGCCAACAGCCTCTTCCTCGGTCTCGGCGACGAACACCTTGCCGTCGGGCCCGTACCACGCCGGTATTTGGTGGCCCCACCAGAGCTGGCGCGAGATGCACCAGGGCTGGATGTTCTCCATCCAGTCGAAATAGGTCTTCTCCCAATTCTTCGGCACGAAGGTCGTGGCGCCTGAACGCACCGCCGCGATCGCCGGCTGCGCCAGCGTGTTCGCTTCGACGTACCACTGGTCGGTCAAATACGGCTCGATGACGACGTTCGAGCGGTCGCCATGAGGGACCATGTGGGTGTTCGGCTCGATCTTCTCGAGGAAGCCGAAGTCTTCCAGCCGCGCGACGATCTTCTTGCGTGCAGCGAAGCGGTCGACACTGTGGAGCTCTTCGGCGAGCATCAGCGCGCCCTCGGGCAGGCCGCGCAGATAATCCTCGTTGTCGACCAGCGAGACGCGGCCTTCCTTGTCGAACACGTTGATCTGCGGCAGCGAGTGACGCTTGCCGACCTCGAAGTCGTTGAAGTCGTGCGCCGGCGTTACCTTGACCGCGCCCGACCCCTTCTCCGGATCGGAATATTCGTCAGCCACGATCGGAATCTTGCGCCCGACCAGCGGCAGGATCACGTTCTTGCCGACGAGGTCGGTGTAGCGCTCGTCCTCCGGGTGCACGGCCACACCGGTGTCGCCCAGCATGGTCTCGGGCCGCGTGGTCGCGACGACGATGAAGGTCTTGGGATCGGCGGGATCGAAATGGCGGCCCTCGATCGGATAGCGCAGATACCAGAGGCTGCCCTTGACCTCGATCTGCTGCACTTCGAGATCGGAGATCGCGGTGAGCAGCTTCGGATCCCAATTGACCAGCCGCTTGTCCTTGTAGATCAGGCCCTGACGATATAGCTCGACGAACACCTTGATGACGGCCTTCGACAGCCCCTCGTCCATCGTGAAGCGCTCGCGCGACCAGTCGCAGGACGCGCCGAGACGCTTCAGCTGATTGACGATGGTGCCGCCGCTCTCGGCCTTCCACTGCCAGACGCGCTCCAGGAACTTGGCGCGGCCCATGTCGCGGCGGCCGGGCTCCTGCCGCTCCATCAATTGCCGCTCGACCACCATTTGCGTCGCGATGCCGGCATGGTCCGTGCCGGGCTGCCAGAGTACATCCTTGCCGCGCATGCGCTCGAACCGGCAGAGAATATCCTGCAGGGTGTTGTTGAGCGCGTGGCCCATATGCAGCGAGCCCGTCACGTTGGGCGGCGGGATCACGATGGTGAAGGTGGAGGCGTCCTTTCGCTCGGACCGGCCAGCCCGGAACGCGCCGCTCTCTTCCCAGATTTGGGCCATGCGGCTTTCGATGTCAGCGGGCTGGTAGTTCTTCTCAATCATGGCAGACAAGGTTTTTTTGGGATTTGAAGGGTAAAAAGCCGCCAGAGCCGCGCAAGTCAACACGGTACGGCCCTGAAAGGACCGGATTAAGCCCGAATGGATGGCTGAATCAGGGCTTCTGGCCCGGAATGCGGTTTAACGCCCGCGGGATACCCGCTCAATCTCGGCCTTGACGATGCGTTCCACGAGCCCCGGCAGGTTGTCGTCGAGCCACGACTTCAACATCGGGCGCAGCATTTCCTTGACCAGGTCTTCCAGCGTCCGTGCGTTGTTGCTCAGCACCGTATGGGCCAGCGTGTTGAAGGCTGATTCCACCGCATTCACGGTCGTGCGCGACAGGATCGGCCCCGGCATCGGCATTTCCAGCGGCGACGGATCGGGCATGGGCGAGCGCTGTGCCGCCTTGGCTTCGGTGAATTCGAGATCGTCCTGCGGGTCGATCTTGCTGAAGGAAGGGGCGGGCGCGGGTGCCGGATCCGGCAGCGCCATTTCATCGGTGAGTTCGAATACGTCGCCATCCGGCTGTGGCGGCCTCACATCCTCGGCTGCGGTGTCCTCCTCGAGGCTCGCCAGCATCGCATCGATGTCATCCTGGCTGTTGCTCGCGGCCGGCGCCGGCGGCGGAGGCGGTGCGGGTTTCGGCGCAGGCGCCTTGGCGACGGAAGCTTGCGCGGCCGGAATCGCCGACGGCGGGATATCCTTCATCGCGGGCTTGGCAGATGGCGGCGGCGCAGCAGGCGCGGCCGCCGCCGGCTTGTCGGCGGGCTTGGCCTCGTCATCGGCGATGATACGACGGATCGACGCCAGAATCTCCTCCATCGAGGGCTCTTGGACCTTTGCAGGTTGCGTCATCTCCGTCTCCACATCATCCGCGAATCTTACACCAAGCGACCCGCGATTTGCCGGTTCCGAAAATTGCGGTCCGGCAATTTCATGGAACGCGCCGGACTTGTCCCCAGATCAAACGCTCCGCCGCGCATCGCGCTTGCACCCTGTTCCGTCATGACGCCGAATCACGACGGCCAGGCAATGAATCGCGCGCCGCGAATCGCTTCGCCGCCTCGAACAAGGCTACGTCATGGCGACAATTGTGCAAGCAAGGCGCGGCCCCGTTGTTACACGGGATGCCGCGAAGAGCGCTATTGCCCGGAGGGCGTGCGCACGCCGACCCAGCTGTCGCGCACTTGGTGGTAGTGCACGCTGGCATCGTAGGTTTCGGTCGGCAGGTTCATCACGATCGGCGACAGGCGGCCGACTGCGTTGAGCACATTGTAGGACGCCACGACGCGGTCGTGCTGCGCGGTGATCAGCGCTACGCGCGCATTGACCAGCGCCTGCTGTGCGTTGAGCACGTCGAGCGTGGTGCGCTGCCCGGCTTTGGCTTCTTCGCGGACGCCGTTGAGCGCGATCTCGGAAGCCGTCACCTGCGCCTGCGCGGACTGCACCTGCGCCTTGCCGGCCTCCAGCTGACCCCAGGCCTGCACGACGTTGGCGCGCGCCTGGTCGCGGGTCTGCTCCAGCACGAGGCGCTGCTGCGCCAGCGTCTCTTTCGACTGGCGGATCAGCGAATATTCCGCGCCGCCCTGGTAGACCGGCACCGAGACCTGCGCGACCGCCGCACCGACGAACGAGCGCTGGGCGATCAGCGTCTGCTCCATGTTATGGGTCGCGGAGGCCTGCAGCGTCACAGTCGGAAACAGCGCGCCCTCGGAAACCTTGACGTTGAGAAAGCTGACATCGACGCCGAACATCGCGGATGTGACGTTCGGGTTCTCGATCAGCGAGAGCTCGACTGCCGAAGGCAGCGTCGGCGGCAGGAAGCGGTCGACCGGCGAACCTGGCGCCAGCGCGATCGGCTCGCTGCCGATGATGCGGCGGAAATTGGCGCGCGTCGTCGTCAACGTGGATTCGGCGGTCAGCAATTGAGTCTTGCCGGCGGCGAGCTGTGCCTCGGACTGCGCGACGTCGGTTCGGGTCACCTCGCCGACGTTGAAGCGGTCCTTGGTCTGCTTCAGCGTCTGTTCGAGAACGCGCACGTTGCTGCGCTGAACTTCAACGTTCGCCGAGTCGCGCAGGAAATCCATGTAGATTGTGGCTGCGTTCAGCAGCACAGTCTGTTCGAGCACGCGCAGCGCTTCGCGCGCACCCGACACCTGGCTCTCGGCAGCGCGAGTCCTGTTTGCGGTCTGCTGGCCGTTGAACAGCGTCTGCGAAACGGTAATGCCGGCGCTGCGCGGCGCGTTGGTGCCGGAAGTGTGGGTGCGCACCAGCGTCGTCGACGTACCGCCCGCGGTGGTCAGGTTGTCGGTGTATTGCACGCCTGCGCTAGCGGTGATGGCCACTTTCGGCCGGTAGCCGGAAAGCGCCTGCGGCACGTTCTCGTCGGTCACGCGCACCTGCGCCCGCTGCGCATTGAGTTGAGGATTTGTCTGATAGGCGCGCACCAGCGCCGCCTCGATGGTGTCGGCAAGCGCGGGCACCGGCCCCGTCAAAGCTACCAGAAGGGCCGAAGCCGCAGCTCCGGCGAAGACCTTCATCCCACGCATCCCCAAGTATCCAATCATTTTTTGCCTGCCCAAACACATGGGCCTGCAACACCCTTGACGGGTGAGTCCCCCCTCACCTTATTCCGCAGCTAGGCCCGACGGAACAGCCAGGCAAGCGTGCAATGCCGAAACTCTCCACAGTGGGGCAATCCGGCCACACTTTTGATATCGAACGGGATTTTAGCAGCGGATTCAGACCGGGAGTTTAACAAACGGCGCCGTATGGAGCCGCCGGGGAGTGGAAAACCGCCTAGAAGACGAATTCCGCGACTCGGCCCAGGCCAGGCAGGACCGGCGCCGCAGCGTCGAATAGCGTGCGATGTCCGAAATCGCCGTGCGAATGCGTCACAATCATGGCGCGCGACGGCCTGCTCGTCGCAAACACTCCGACCAGCCGGCCACCTTCCGCAAGCTGGCCGAACAGCCGTTCCGGCATGATTTCGGTGGCCCCGTTGAGGATAATGACGTCAAACGGCGCCGAATCCGGCTCGCCATCGGCGGCCGCCGCCGTGCGGACGGTAACATTGGAAAGTCCGAGCCCGGCGAGCGCGGTCGAGGCTGTCGAAGCGAGCGCCGAATCGCTTTCGGTAGCCGTCACCCTCGCCGCGATTTTTGCCACCAGCGCCGCCACGTAGCCGGAAGCCGCACCGACCACGAGCACATTGTCGGTGCTCTTGATCTGAGCCGCCTGCAGCAGTTTTGCCGTCAATGCCGCCGTCAGCAGATAGCGGCGGGCTCCGCCGCGGCCGACATCGAGATCGAGGTCGAGATAGGCCAGTGGCCGGCTCGTCTCCGGCACGAAAGCCTCGCGCGGCACACTCAACATGGCATCGAGGATCCGGCTGTCGGTGACGTCGCTGGTGCGCACCTGGCCATCGACCATTTTCTGGCGTGCGGTCGAAAAACCGGACATTGGCAAACCCCGAAATCGAAGCGGAAACCGGTCACCTTTTGGAACAAGAGGGCTGAAAACGCAACATGCCGTTCGGCCGATTCCCTGCGGCCCTGCACAGCCTCTCGGCCGGCTTATTCGATCGTGACCGCCAGCCGCGCGATCAGATGCGCCAGTTCGTCGAGATGCGCCAAATCGTGCTCCCGGACGACCTCGGCGAGGCGCGCCAGACATTCGTCGTCAGTCATTTCGAAGACATCAGGCGGGTCGATCGGAACGATCGACGGGGTCGGCTCCAGCTCGGACTCAATGACTGGCATCGAATCAACCTCCGCGAACCCGGAGACTGCAGGTTCGGGCCGGATTGGGTCGATTTGGCGGCCGTCGCATGACGGCGGCGGATGACCGGATTGCGGGAAATTGTGGCTCCCGGAGCTGGATTCGAACCAGCGACCATTCGATTAACAGTCGAATGCTCTACCGCTGAGCTATCCGGGAACAGGCGAACGGCGTTCGCAAGCGGGCCTGCGTATAACAAAGGCTTTTGCCGTTGCAAAGGACCAATTGGCGGCTCTGGCCTGACTCGAGGGAACGCAGCAAACCCACTGCCCGGCAAAGGATTTCTGAGGCCCGCGCCATGGTGTCGGAGGGAGTCCGCAAAACTTCGGCCTTCCGCTCTACCCCGCCCCCGTGACGCGCCAGATCACGTCGCCCACATCGTCCGCCACCAGAAGCGACCGATCCGGGCCGAGCGTGACGCCTACGGGGCGCCCATAGGACTCCCGCTCGTCGGGAGCGAGAAATCCGCTCAAAATATCGCGCGCAGGGCCAGATGGACGGCCGTTCTCGAACGGCACGAAAACAACCTTGTAGCCGCTCAGGGTCGAGCGATTCCAGGAGCCGTGCTGACCGATCACCATGCCATCGGGAAATCCCGGCAGCGTGCCCGCCGGCATCCAGCACAGGCCGAGTGACGCAGTGTGCCCGCCCAGCGCGTAGTCCGGCGTGATCGCGCGCGCGACGGCCGCCGGATCCTGCGGCACACGATCGTCGATCGTCTGGCCCCAATAGCAGTAGGGCCAGCCGTAGAAGCCGCCGTCGCGAACCGACGTCAGATAATCGGGAGGCGTTTCGTCGCCGAGGCCGTCGCGCTCGTTGACGACGGTCCAGAGCACGCCGGTTTGCGGCTCCCACGCCATGCCGACGGCGTTGCGCAGGCCACTTGCGAAGATGCGACTGTTGCCGCTTGCAAGATCGAGCTCGTAGATGGCGGCCCGCCCCTCTTCGACCTCCATGCCCATCTCGCCGATATTGCTGAGCGAGCCGACGCCCGCATAGAGCTTGCGGCCGTCGGGACTCGGCAAGAGGCTGCGCGTCCAATGCCCGGCGGGCTTGAATTCGACGAGCTTGCGTCCCGCCGCCGTGATGCGATCGGCGCCCGCGGCATAGGGAAAAGCCACCACGCCGTCGGTATTGCCGACGTAGAACGTATCGCCGACAAGCGCCATGCCGAACGGCTGGCTCAAGCCTTCCATGAAGGCGCCGCGCGTTTCGGCGACGCCGTCGCCGTCGCGGTCGCGAAGCAGCGTAATGCGGTTTGCACTGACGCCAAGCGCGGCGGCGCGGCGCATGGTGGCCTGCATCGCGTAGTGAAAAACACTTCTCGGCTTTCCGGCGATCTGCGTCGACTCGGCGACGAGCACGTCGCCATTCGGCAGCACATCGATCCAGCGCGGATGATCGAGCCCTGCCGCGAACGCGTTGACCTTGAGACCGGGCGCGGCCTGCGGCTTCGCGCCATCCGCCCATCCCCTCGCCGTCGGCATTTTGAGAGTCGGAATCGCGCCTTGCGGTTTTGCTTCCGGTATCACCGGCGCGCTGCCCCAAGCCGCCTCGGGCGCGTCGCCCTGCAGCCGACGCCAAAGCAACGCGGCGCCACCGATCAGCGCGACCACTCGCGCAAAGATGCCGGAAAAATTCATGCAACGCTCCCGATCGGGCTTTACTACGTTCGAACTGGCCCGATGGCAGAGCGGTAACATGGCCGCGGTCGCGGCTGAAGCGGCAACGCCGGTGAGCTGGTTATTGGCTCGCCTGATCGAATGCCGCACGGCAGGCATCGCTCAGACTGGCCTTGTTACGGCGCAGGCAGGCGGTGATAGCGCGGACGTTGGGGATTTCGCCGGCGCAGAGGCGATAGACGTCGGGGGTGCAGGCGCGACGCTGCTCGGGCGTACCCTGGTATTGGGCAAATGCGGCGCTGCCGGCAAACAGCGACAGAAATAGGCCAAGCGTGCAACTCTTGCGCGCGCGGCTGGCGAAGGCTCCAAAGCGCAAGGACCTCGGCTTCATGGCGGCGTCTCCTGCATCAGGCTGGCGCCGGCGCGGCGCCTTTGCTAACCACAGGCGATACCGGAAATTAATTTCGCTAAATGTGATTTCTCTCACACCGGCCTCGCGGACGGCGAGTTAGGAACCGCAAGGGGAGAAACTCTTTAGTAACCACGCCTTGCCGCCGCGGACGGATCGTTAAAATTCGAGCGATCCATTCAATTCGGAGACAAAGCTGTTTTGCGACCTTCCGCTGCAAGAAGCGGGAGAGCGCAATGAGTGAAGTTGAGTTCGATCTATTGCTGGACGCCGTTCAGACGGCGGTTGCGACTGATTTCGAGGAGGATTTTGTGGCTCAATCGTTGCCGCTTCGCCAGCCGCTGCCGCGCGCAGCCAATGACAATGAGCGCAAGGGCTGGCCGCTGATCCCGTTCCCCGACGGCTGGCACGCCGCCTGCTGAGAAGTTCCCGCGGTCTCTGATGTAATCGGGCCAAGCCCTTGATTATATGGATGGAGGCCACGACCAGAATTGAACTGGTGTAAACGGTTTTGCAGACCGCTGCGTAACCACTCCGCCACGTGGCCCCATCGGGG
>DATEJC010000431.1:0-4465 GCA_035278345.1 Bradyrhizobium sp.
GCGCAAATGGGGCCGCATCATCAATGTGCTGAACATCGGCGCCAAGGCGCCGGCGGCTGCCTCCACGCCCACCTCGGTTTCGCGCGCGGCCGGCATGGCGCTGACAAAGGCGATGGCGAACGAAGGCGCCGCCCACAACATTCTGGTCAATGCGATGCTGGTCGGTCTGATCGTCAGCGATCAATGGGTGAAGCGGCACGCCAAGGCGGCACCCGACACCGATTTCAACGCCTTCACGCGCGATCTCGCCAAGGCGGTCCCGATGGGACGCATGGGCACGGCCGAGGAGTTCGCCAACCTCGCCTGCTTCCTGGCGTCGGATCAGGGGTCCTACATCACCGGTACCGCCATCAATGTCGATGGCGGCCGTTCGCCGGTGGTCTGAGCTTTCGCAGCCCTGGAAGCAAAAAGGCCCCCGTCACCGGAGGCCTTTTCTTCGTTAGGCGACTGCGTCCTTGGCGGCCTTGACCGGACGGGCCCTGACGATCTTCCGGGCCGGCTTGGCCTTGAACATCATCTCCTCGCCCGTGAAGGGGTTGGTGCCCTTGCGCGCCTTGGTCGCCGGCTTCTTGATCACGACGAACTTGGCGAAGCCCGGCACCAGGAAAAGGCCGCTCTTCTTCAGTTCCTTGTGACCGACGTCCACGAGCGTATCCATCACGTTCTTGACGTCACGCTTGGAGAGTTCGGTGGAGGTCGCGATCTTTTCGATCAGCTGCGACTTAGACAGTTGGGTGGCCATGATTGCTCCATTGATTCTGGAAGCCGCACGATATGGCTGAAAACGCCTTAAAATACAGGCTTTTTCGACATTCTGCACAGCAATCTTCGCAAAAAAGCGCCGTCGCAGTGCAAGAAATGCCTTATTTTGCCGCGGATTCTCGCGCAGCTGCTGTTCCGCAGCTTGGCTTCCCTATCACGCGGCGAAGTGATTCGCTGGAAAAACCCTATAAAAAAGCCGCGCCCGGAGACTCCTGGCGCGGCCTTGGATGCGATTCCTTGCCTTAAGGAAGGCGTTCAGACTCCGGTCTGCGAGATGAACTTGGTGTTGAAGTAGGCTTCCATGGCCTCCGTGCCGCCCTCCGAGCCATAGCCGGAATCCTTGACGCCGCCGAACGGCACCTCGGGCAGCGCAAGCCCGAAGTGGTTGATCGTCATCATGCCGGCTTCGACCTGCGAGCCGATCGCAGTCGCGGTCTTGGCCGAGCCGGTGAAAGCATAGGACGCCAGACCGAACGGCAAGCGGTTCGCTTCCTCCACTACCTCGTCGAGGCTGGAGAAACGCGAGATCAGCGCGAGCGGACCGAACGGCTCCTCGTTCATGGCCCGCGCATTCTTCGGCACGTCGCTGACCACGGTGGGTTCGAAGAAATAGCCCTTGTTGCCGACGCGGTGACCGCCGGTCTCGAGCTTGGCGCCCTTGGCGACCGCATCCTGCACCATACCCTCGATGGCGGTGACACGGCGCGGATTGGCAAGCGATCCCATGGTGGAGCTGGCGTCCATGCCGTTGCCGACCTTGACCGCCTTGGCGCCCTCGACGAACTTGTCGACGAACTCCTTGAAGACGTCATCCTGCACCAGCATGCGGGTCGGCGAGATGCAGACCTGGCCGGCATTGCGATACTTTGCCGCCACGAGGATCTTCGCCGCGCTGCTTACGTCAGCGTCCTTGAACACCATCGCCGGGGCATGACCGCCGAGCTCCATGGTGGCGCGCTTCATGTGCATGCCCGCCAGCGCACTGAGCTGCTTGCCGACCGAGGTCGAGCCGGTGAAGGAGATCTTGCGGATCACCGGATGCGGGATCAGGTATTCCGAGATTTCGGCCGGCACGCCGTAGACGAGGTTGATCACGCCATCGGGCACGCCCGCATCGGCAAATGCGCGGATCAGTTGCGCGGGCGAAGCCGGGGTCTCCTCCGGCGCCTTGACGATGATCGAGCAACCGGCGGCGAGCGCCGCCGAAAGCTTGCGCACCACCTGGTTGATCGGAAAATTCCAGGGCGTGAACGCCGCAACCGGACCGACCGGCTCCTTCAGCGAAAGCTGATAGATGCCGGGTCCGCGCGCCGGGATGACGCGGCCATAGGAGCGCTTGGCTTCCTCGGCAAACCATTCGATCACGTCGCCCGCCAGCATCGCCTCGATCTTGGCTTCGGCCAGCGTCTTGCCCTGCTCCATTGTGAGGAGCGGCGCGATCTCGTCATTGCGCTCGCGCATGATGGCGGCGGCCTTGCGCATGATGCGGCAACGCTCGAACGGCGCGACAGCCCTCCAGGCCTTGAAGCCGGCAGCGGCCGCGGCCAGCGCCTCGTCGAGGTCGGCCTGGCCGGCATGCGCCACGGTGCCGATCACCTCTTCGGTCGCGGGGTTGATCACTTCGATCACCTTGCCCGACTGGGCGGGGCGCCACTTGCCGGCAATGAACAATTGCGTGTTGGAATAGGCCAACGGTCTCTCCCTGACTTGTTGATTTTGCGTTGGAATAGGTGGTGGGACGGGCCCCCTTTTAGACTGCCTCCTGCCCGGAGGCTAGCCGCGAAAATCGCCGCTTTCCATTCCGAAGCAGGTCACCTTGGAGGGCCCATGATGGCTTCGGCAGCCCGTGTCATGTCCGGCCCGAGATAGCTGCGGAAGCGCGGCTCGGCGACGAGGGCGGCGAAGTCCGCCTTCCGCGTCACGCCGCCGTCGGCGACAAACAGGAACTGCTCGGCGATCTCGGCGAGAATTTCCAGATGCCAGGCCGCGGTGGGGTGCATGCACAAGACGACCAGCCTTCCCTCGGCCCGCAGCTTGCGGAAAAAGCCGAGCATGAATCCGATATAGCCATCCTGCAGGTTGAATTGCGGCTCGTCGAACAGATGCACCATCGGCGAGCGGGTCGGCGATGGCGCCAGAAAGACCGAGGGCACGCGCCTGCGAAAACGCCGCACCTGGTAGGACTGGTGGTAGTGGATCGCCAGCCGGTCGCGCTCGCGATACTTGACGCGATGGATGTCCGTGCCTGCCACAAGGACGCGCCCGGACGTTGGCGCGTTGGAGCCGGTCATCATCTCGAACAGCGTCGTCTTGCCGGCGCCGTTCGGTCCGACCACGCCGACGATGCCCGGCTCTTGCAACGTGAGGTCGGCGTTCAGGGTAAAGGTGGGGCGACGGACCACGCGCCCGCGCGTGTAGACCTTGCGAACTCCGTCCAGAACCAGCAACGGCGCGGCCACTATCGTACTCCCAGCAGGCGCTGACGCAGCGCGGGGTCGTCGCGCAGGGTGGCCGCCTCGCCGGTCCAGACGATGCGGCCGCGGTCGATCACCGCCGCGTGGTCGGCGACCGACAGGGCGATCTCGGCATTCTGCTCGACGACAAGCGATGCGATACCCTCCCCCTTCATCCGAACGATGGTCGCGAGCACGTCGCCGACGATCTTCGGCGCCAGCCCCTGGCTCGGCTCGTCGAACAGCACGAGGCCGGGCGAACCGACCAGCGCCCGCGCGATCGCCACCATCTGCATCTCGCCACCGGAGAGATTCTCGCATTCGCGTTCCATCAGATATTCGAGCGGCGAGAAGATCGCGCAGGCTTCCCTGACGCTCCAGTTCCTAAAGCGCGTGCGCTTCTGCGCGATACCAAGATTGCGCGCCACTGTCAGGGTCGGGCACAGCCGGCGGTCGTCGGGAACCCAGCCGATGCCGCCGCGTGCGATTTCATGAGTCGGGCTGCGCGTCACATCGCGACCGTCGAAGCGGATCGACCCGCGGCGCGGCCGGGTCAGGCCGAGGATCGAACGAAGCATGGTGGTCTTGCCGGCGCCGTTCGGGCCGAGCAATGCGAAGACCTTGGCGTGATCGATCGCAAGCGAGGCGCCGAACAGCGCCTGCGTCTCGCCGTAGAAGGTGTCGACCGCCTCGACTTCGAGGATCATGCGAACTTCCCCAGATTGGACCGCTTGACCCATTCATTCTGCTGCAGCTCGTACGGTGTGCCGCGCGCCACCACCTGACCCCAATGGATCACCGAGATGCGATCCGCCAGTGAGAACAGAAATTCCATGTCGTGTTCGATGGCGACGATTGTCAGCTTTCCCTTCAGCCGGCCGACCAGCGAAGCCAGCCGCTGCACGCCATCGGAGCCGAGGCCCGAGGTGGGCTCGTCCAGGCAAAGCACGCGCGGCTCCTGCGCCAGCGCGACGGCGATCTCAAGGGCACGGCGATCGCCATAGGAGAGATCCTTGCTGCGCACGCCGGCCTTGTCCGCCAGGCCCACGGCGGCAAGCGCTTCCGATGCCCTGGATGCGAAGGCCCGGTTCCCGCCTGCGGCGTGTGCGATGTCAAACCCGCGCGCGCGAAACTCGGGCAGCCCCATCATCACATTGTCGCGGGCGGAGAACTCATCGAACAGCGTCATGATCTGGAACGAGCGGGCGACGCCCTTTGCGGCGATGCGATGCGGGCTGAGGCCCGTGACA
>DATEJC010000432.1:0-2554 GCA_035278345.1 Bradyrhizobium sp.
CTCAAACGAAACAGCCAGGTCTGCGCGATCAGCCTTCACGAGGCCGCCTGCGACGGACGGGTCATTAGTCACAACCAGGCGGGTCATTCTTGATACTCGGCGCGAAATCATCTTCACACAAAAAAACGGGCGCCGGAGACGTCGGCAACTCAACGTCCTCGGCGCCCGCTTGCCGTCAAATCAAATCGAAGATCACTCCTCAGCGGCCTCCTCGCCATCATCGGAATCGGCGTCGCGCTCGCCGGCCAAAATCTGCTCGGCGATCAGGCCGGAGTTCTGGCGGATCGCGGTCTCGATCTTGGTGGAGATATCGGGGTTGGCCTTCAGGAAGGCCTTGGCGTTTTCGCGGCCCTGGCCGAGGCGCTGGCTGTCATAGGAGAACCAGGCGCCGGACTTTTCGACCACGCCGGCCTTGACGCCGAGGTCGAGGATTTCGCCCATCTTGGAGACGCCCTCGCCATACATGATGTCGAATTCGACCTGCTTGAAGGGCGGCGCCAGCTTGTTCTTCACCACCTTGACGCGGGTGGTGTTGCCGACCACCTCGTCGCGCTCCTTGATGGCGCCGATGCGGCGGATGTCGAGGCGGACCGAGGCGTAAAATTTCAGCGCATTGCCGCCGGTGGTGGTTTCGGGCGAGCCGTACATCACGCCGATCTTCATGCGGATCTGGTTGATGAAGATCACCATGGTGTTGGACTTGTTGATCGAGGCGGTCAGCTTGCGCAGCGCCTGGCTCATCAGGCGGGCCTGCAAGCCCGGCAGCGCATCGCCCATCTCGCCCTCGAGCTCGGCCTTCGGCACCAGGGCCGCAACCGAGTCCACGACAAGCACGTCGACCGCACCGGAGCGCACCAGGGTGTCGCAGATTTCCAGCGCCTGCTCGCCGGTGTCGGGCTGGGAAATCAGGAGCTCGTCGATATTGACCCCTAGCTTGCGGGCATAGACGGGATCGAGCGCGTGTTCGGCGTCGATGAACGCGCAGATGCCGCCCTTCTTCTGGCCTTCGGCGACGCAGTGCAGCGCCAGCGTGGTCTTGCCCGAGGATTCCGGCCCGTAAATCTCGACGATCCGCCCCTTCGGCAGGCCGCCGACGCCGAGCGCGATGTCCAGCCCAAGCGAGCCGGAAGAGACCGTCTCGATATCCATCGAGCGGTCGTTCTTGCCGAGCTTCATCACCGAGCCCTTGCCGAACTGGCGCTCGATCTGGGAGAGCGCGGCAGAGAGAGCCTTCGACTTATCCATGGAAGAACCTTCGACAATACGCAGGGCGGCGACGGACATATTTGGCTCCTTATGACGGGATTCGGGCGGGACAGACAGCTTAAGAATCGAGAACTTTTGGTTGTGGAGTATCCGTACCACATTTGTTCTCTGTTCGCAATATGTTCTTTTCCCGGGAGTGGGTACCGTCCGTATTCCGAGCCTCGTGTCCTGGTTTGTGGTAATTAGTGTCCTAATTCGGATCTGGGTCACGCCACGGAGGACACAAGTCATGAGGACCGCGTTGCTCACGGCGACCGCGCTGGTTGCCTTGTCTTCTCTGGCTATCGCGCAAAGTGAGCCTTCCGTAACCGCGGCCCCCAAGGCCAATGCCGTGGCTGATCCTACGATACCCAAGGTACAGACTAACGGCGGCAGACTGCATTATGATCTGCCTTGCCGCGTGTCGTCAGTGGGTACATGCATCACGGAACCGCCGCCATATCCGCCATACAGGCCAAGACACTGACTCAAATATCTGCACCCGGATGGCATCTATCTGCACCCGGATGGCATCGCGGAGGCCGCCTCAGTTGGCGGCCTCTTTTGTTTCATCAATTCAAGGGTGGGCGGCGGCGGGAGATCCGGCGGGGTGCAATCCTCCTGGAACGGTAAGGGGAAATTGGTCCCCTACTGCGGGAGTTCTCGGTCAAGCCGTGTCCTAAATTCCCGAGGCCAGCCGCCGATACCGTTCCATCAGAGCTTGCTCGGAAAGCTTAAGGCGGTTCCTCGCGTTCATCGCGATCACGGTGCGTCGCTCATAGATGGCGATCATATCCTGGAGCAGGATGCGCTGCATGGCAGTTAGCCGCCTGCTTTCAGCGATCGCGGCTGAGGCACGTGCGAGGAGAGCTTCTGTTTCCCCTGCCATGCCCGAAGACTTAACATGGGTTAACTGGGTTCCAAAGCTACAAAAAAGCGACGCCTCGAGGGATTAACCGGCGGCCTAATCCGGGCAGTCCCGGCGGATCAGCAGCGAGATCGCGATCGCCGCGTCGAGGCCCGACTGGAAGGTTCTGGTCTGCTCGGCGCGCCGGCGCTCGGCGCGGCCTGCCGCAATACACTCGAGCCGTTCGCGACGAAGCTGGCGCGCCTCCGCCAGGGCGGCATCGGCCCGGTCCAGCAATAGATCCGGATTGATCGGCGCGTGCATGATGACGCCGAACCGCCAACGGCGGATTTTGTTCCGGCCAATGGAACGAAAACGTCCGTCGGGGGTTGAGCAACATCACCGGCCGAGGCTCTGCCCGTAGGCGTCGGTGGCTGAGAGACCGATCGCGCTCCCGCCTGC
>DATEJC010000433.1:0-12327 GCA_035278345.1 Bradyrhizobium sp.
GCTTCATCGGAGTGCTCCGCGCCGTACGCTACACCGTCATTGCGAGGAGCGATAGCGACGAAGCAATCCAGCTTACTTGTAACGTGCAAGCTGGATTGCTTCGCTTCGCTCGCAATGACGTGGCGAGAGCCGCGTTTCCTACTTCGCCCTGTCTGCCTCCGCGGCCGGGTTGGCCGCGACGGCCGGGCCGCCGCCGAACAGGCCCGACAGCTGGCGTGAGCGGCGGGTGTCGATGCTGACATAGGCGGTCATGCCCGCACGCAATCGCGGCTCGCCCGGCTGCTCGATCAGCCTTAAGCGCACCGGCAACCGCTGCACCACCTTCACCCAGTTGCCGGAAGCGTTTTGCGCCGGCAGCACCGCGAACTCGGCGCCGGTGGCCGGGCTGATGCTTTCGACCACGGCATCCCAGGTGACATCGGGATGCATGTCGAGCACGACCCTGGCCTTCTGCCCCACCTTGACGTGGGTGAGCTCGGTCTCCTTGAAGTTGGCCTCCAGCCACGGCCGCCGATCCGTCACCAGCGCGAACAGCGGCGTCTGTGGCTTGACCTGTTCGCCGAGCTGCAGGCGGAAGTTGACGACGACGCCCGGCTTCGGCGCCTTGATCTCGGTGTAGGAGAGCTCGAGCGCGGCGCGATCGCGCATGGCCAGCTTCTCGCGCACGGCGGCGAATTCATCGGTTGGCCGATCGGGCTTGCCGCCGAGCGCCGCTTCCACGCGCGCGATGCGCTGGTGCAGCACTCCGAGGCGATCCTCGCCCTCCTGCTCTTCGCTGTTGACCCGCTCCAATTGCGCCGCCGATGCCACGCCGCGTCCCGAAAGCTCGCGCTGGCGGCGCGCCTGGGTTCGCAGATATTCCAGCTTGTTCTCGGCCTCCTTCGCCTCAGCCCGGATCTCGCGCAGGTTGGCCTTCGTCTGTTCGACCGTGGCACGCGCGGAATCGACCTCCGCTTCCGCTTTCGCCAGCGCCAGCCGGTAGTTCGCGGGATCGAGGCGGAGCAACACGTCGCCTGCCGAGACGGCCGAGTGATCGTGGATGCGGAGCTCCATGATGCGGCCGGGAATTTCGCTGGCGATCTGGGCGATGTCGGCCTTGACGAAAGCATTTTCCGTCGTGATGTGGCGGCCGCCCTGCAGCCAGAAGATCAGCGCGCCCACGATGACCAGTATCGGCGCGCCGATGAGCGCCAGCCGCTGCATCCGCTTGCTCATGGCGCGGCCCCGCCATTGTGCCGGCCCGCGCCGTTCAGCGCACGCTTGCGGTTGCCTTTCGCGGCGTTCTCCGCCGCATCGCCGCCACCGGCCGATACCAGCGTCGCCTTGATGCGCTGCAGCAGGTCCATCAATTGCCTGCTCTCGCGCGCGGAGAGATCGGCGAGCGCGGCGTCCACCGTCTCTTCGGCGACACGCCAGATGCGCTTGTGGACCCGCTCGGCGTCGGCTGTGAGGTAGACCCGCTTGACGCGGCGATCGTCGCGCGCGGTGCGGCGCTCCACCCAGCCATTGGCGACCAGCCGGTCGATCATGCGCCCGGCCGTCGCCTTCTCCACTTCCATCATTTCGGCGAGTTCGGACAGCGACGCGCCGGGCCGGCGGTGCAGGCGGGTCAATACCAGCCATTGTGCGCGGGTGATGCCGAGGCGCCGGACGCGGCGGTCGAATTCCGTCCGCAGCAGCCGCGCCACGTCGGAGATCACGACGCCGATATATTCCTCGGTATTGGGCATGGCGCGGTTGTATCCGCTGATTAGTAAGCTAGGTTAGCAATATTGGTAAGCTAAGTTATTATCCGGCCGGCAATCAAGGGAAAACGCCTTGAGTTCTGTGGACCTGGCAGAGGAAACGGCCGCCGGCAGGACACCGGCGCAGCGCTATTTGACGCTGACGACCGTGGTTCTCGGCTCCTCGCTGTACGGCACGGCGCTGCTGACAACGTCAACCATCCTGCCGCAAATGCAAGGCGCGCTGTCGGCGACCCAGGACGAGATCGCCTGGGTGATGACGTTCAACATCCTCGCCACCGCCGTCGTCACCCCGATGACCGGCTGGCTGGTATCGCGCTTCGGCACCAAGCGCGTGATGATCTGGTCGATCGCCCTCTTCACAACGGCGACGTTGCTGTGCGGACTGGCGCAGTCGCTGGAAACGCTGGTGTTTTGGCGCGTGCTGCAGGGCGGCGCCGGCGCACCTGTCGTGCCGCTGTCGCAGTCGATCCTGTTCGCCACCTTTCCACGCCGCCAGCACACGATGGTGATGTCGATCTTCGGCATGGCGGTTGCGGTCGCGCCGGCCTTCGGGCCGGTGTTCGCCGGCTATCTTTCCGAGATACACAGCTGGCGCTGGTCGTTCTACATGCTGGTGCCGGTCGGCATCGCATCGACGATCGGCATGGCGCTGACGTTGCCGGCCGACAAGCTGCTAGCCAAGGTGCGCTTCGACTGGACCGGCTTCATCGCGCTTGCCACCGCGCTCGCCTCCGTTCAGCTCGTGCTGGCCCGCGGCGTTCGTCTCGACTGGTTCGAATCGACCGAGATCGTGATCGAATGCCTGGTCGCAGCGATCGCCTTCTACGTCTTCCTCGTCCACAGCCTCGGCGCCCGCCATCCGTTCGTGAACTTGAAGCTGCTGACCGACCGCAATTACGCGATTGGCCTCGCGCTGGTGACGATCTACGGCATGCTGAACTTCACGCCGATGGTGCTGCTGCCTCCGCTCCTGCAGCAGCAGGCCGGCTTTCCGGACATGCTGGTCGGAGAGGTGATCGGCTGCCGCGGCGTCGGCATGCTGGTGGGCTTCATGGCGGCCGGCTTCATGAGCCGGATCGATCCGCGCATCAGCATGGCCTTTGGCTTTGGCCTGCAGACCGCCGCCGGCCTGTGGATGCTCACCTTCGACCTCAACGTGACGATGGAGATTCTCATCGTCAACAGCGCGATCCAGGGTTTTGCCGTCGGTGTCGTCTGGGTGCCGATCACCGCGGTCGCCTTCGGCACGCTCGACGCAAAGCACTACGCGGAGGCTTCCGCGATCTTCCATCTCTTGCGCAACATCGGATCGAGCTTCTTCATCTCGCTGTCGATCGCCGAGATCGTGCGCACGACCGGCGCCAATTACAGCCGGATGACGGAGATGATCACGCCCTACAACCGCGCGCTGGCAATGCCCGATGTGACCGGCGCATGGAATTTCGACACCGTGCAGGGCCTCGCCCGGATCGCAAAGGAGATCACGCGACAGGCAACCATGATCGGCTATCTCAACGCCTTCACGATGTACACCGTCGCCTCGGGGCTCGCGGTCGTCTTTGCGCTGTTTGTCAGGGGCCGCAAGGCGGCGTGAGGTCCGGTCTCTCGGTCATTGCGAGGAGCGCAGCGACGAAGCAATCCAGCTTTCTTCTCCGCGGCAAAGCTGGATTGCTTCGCTTCGCTCGCAATGACGGGGATGGGCCGTCGCGCGCAGCCCCCTACCCCTTCAAATCGTACTGCTTGCTGAGGTGGTCGCCGATCTGCACCAGCATGGCGACGCATTCGGGGTAGCCGGCCCTGGCTTCGGTCGCAGCGTCCGCCTTGGCACGGAATTCCCAGCTGTCGCCATCGCGCAGCACGGAGATGACGATGCCGTCGGGGCAGTCGGCGTGCGCCTTGAGTTCCGCGCGCGCCATCGCGATCAGATCGGCTTCGGTCTTGATAGGCTTGCTCATGACATCTCCCCGGCAGTGACGGCACATAAATTGCCGCTTTGCTGCGGGTCTGTCGAGGGGACCTGATGCCCTATCGACGAACCGGCACGACCTGCTTCAGCCCGACGATTTCCGGCAGGGAACCGGTCGCGACCGGATCGCCCCTGACCGTTTCCGGCGGCAGCGGGGCGCGGGCGGTCATGTCGGGGAAGCGGGTCTTCATCTCGCGCAGGAAGCCGTCCAGCGTATCGACGCTGGCGGCCATCTTGGCGATTTCGGCGAACTCGGCGCTGTTGCCGCCCGCCGGCTTGCTCGCGGTCTCGAAGGCGAAGCGGTCGGCCTCCCCGCTCATCAGCGGCGCGTATTTCTCGCGGAAGCGCGCCAGCCCGATGGTGTCCTCGGCAAGTGCATAGCCGACCACCGCGCGGATGATGTCGCTCTTCTCCGCCGAATTGAGCGGTTTGAAATCACGCCAGCGGTCGCCGTAGTAGAGCTCGATCTGCTCGGCCGACTCGCGCCAGTGCCGCGACGCCCAGTAAATGTCGGAGCGCAGCCGGATCGCCTCGCGGCCGGAGATATTGGAGATGATGTCGAGCGCAAGATCATGCCGGCCGACGTCGCTCTGCGCCCGCGCCTCCAGCAGCAGCCGCTGCTGGCGCAGTTCGCCGGAGAGATCGGCGATGCGAGTGGCGCGCAGCGCCGAGATGGCGCGGTCAGGCTTGCGATGGGTGAGATACACCATGGCAAGGCGTGCTGCGACCTGCGCGCGCGCCGCGCCCTCGAGCCGCTTGTCGATCTGGTATTGCAGCAGTTCGGCGGCCTGGTCGAGCAGGTCGATCGACACCAGGCGGTCGGCGAGCTTGCGGATCATCTCGTCGCCGCGCCGGCCGATCGGGGTCAGCTCGCGGAATTCGTAGAACATCGCCAGTGCCTCGACCGGCGGCAGGTCGTCGCCCTTCGGCGTCAGATAAAGCTCGGTGAACAGCGCCGACGCCATGTCCTGCGCGTGGCGCGAAACTTCCGAATTCGGCTGCAGCCTCGTTGCGGTGCGCACCGCCAGCAGCGCCTCATTGTAACGGCCGTCTTTCGCATAGATATCGGCCATCAGCTGCAGCGACTTGACCTCGACGGCATCGCCGCGCCAGACCACCGACAGCGTCTCCAGCTCGCGCAGCGCGTCGGCCTGCGTCACTTCCTCGCGCTTCTGCCGCAGCATGATCTCGCGCAGCTTGGCTTCGGCCGCAGACGCGCGGTCCCCGGACGAAATCGCTGCGTCATAGTCGCTCATGGCGTCGCGGTCGTAGCCGAGCGCCTCGGCAAGCCGCCCGCGCAAGACCGACACCGCCGGCCGCAATTCCGCGGGCACGCCGACCACATCGAGGTCGCCGCGGCGACGCGCCGCGCCGGCATAGTCCCTGACTTCCAGCGAGGCGCGCATCGCATCCATCAGCACGATGCGCTGCAGCTCCGGCGGCAGCGAGGCAATGGCAAATTCGACGTTCTTGAACTTTTCCCGCGCTTCCGCCCATTTGCCCTGCCGCGACTTGGCAAGCCCCTGCCACAGCTGCGAGTCGTAATTGTTGCCGATCACGGGATTGGCGAGATCATGCAGCCCCGCCGCCGGCCGGCCAATGATGATATGCGCGACCGCGCGCAACATCAGCGCGCCGGGGTCTTCATTGCCCGGCTTGGCGTCATCGAGCACGAAATCGGCGACGCCCTTGGCCTCATAATACATGCCGCGCGCCATGTAGAAGCGGGCCAGTTCGATGCGCGCCCGCTGCTTTTGCTCGACCGAAGCCGTCGCGTTCGCCGCCGCCCGCATCAATGCGTCTTCGCGCGCGATGAAGGGACCGGCCTGGTTCTTGCGCCACTCCTCCATGTCGAAGGGCGAGCGCGCCGCGGTCGCGGCCCGCTCCGCCGCCACATCGGCCGACGACAGCGTCAGCCCACCGGGCTTGCCCAGCCTGATCTTGTCGGTGGCGATATCAGCGGTGACGTCGTCGGAATTCGGTCGCACCGCAACGCCGTGGATGGATTCCAGCAGCGTCAGCTCGACAAAGTCCTGGCGCTTGATCAGGCCGCGGATCGGCGGCAGCGCGGTGATGACGAACAGCGTGTCGCCGGCGTCGGGGTCGCTGAACTTGTGCAGCAGGCCCGGATTGGCGAGCGGCACCGAGACGTTGGCGAGGGACGGTTCGGTGATGTTGCGCACCGCGACCAGCGGCAGCGGCGGCGCGCCGATGGTATCGGCGAAGGTCAGCGTCCAGGTGGAGCGGCCGCCGTTCTCCTCGCCGGTCAGCGAGGGAAGCTGCGGGCGGTTGAGGCGAATGCGCACCGCCTGCCCCTGCGGGATCGACAGGCTGTTCACCTCGGCGACCAGCGCACCGCCCTTGCTGCGGATGGCATCGATGTTGACGGGATTTGCGGAATCGAACACCAGCCACACCGTATCCGCGCGGCGGAATAGCGCCGCCGGCGTCGTGGCGGCAAAGGAGAAGGTCACGCGCAGTCCATCGGCGTCGCGGTGCGCGGTGACGGAGGAGGATTTGTCGCCGGCCACCGCAGGCTGGCTTGCCGGAGCCGGTGCCGCGGCTTTCGCCTTCGGCGCTTCCACGGCGGGGGGCGTCGCTTCCACTTTCGCAGCCGGCGGCTTGGCCGCTTCGACAGCGGCCGGCGTTTCAGGCGCCGCGGCCGCGACGGGCTTGGCGGGCTCCACGGGAGCCACCGGATTCTCCGTGGCCTGCGGCTTTTCCTGAACCTGCGGCGCGGCTTCGGCGATCGGCTTTACGGCGGCCTCGCCCCTGATCTCGCTCTTCGCCTGCTCGGCGATCGTCTCCGATGTGGGCTGCGGCGCTTCCGTGGGCGCCGCTGCGGCCTGCGGTTCGGCTTTCGCCGGCGCCTCCTGTTTTGCAGGAGCTTCCGGCGCGGGCTTCATCGCCGCCAGCGGCGCGGCTGCCGGCGCCGCCGGCGCGCGCGTCTCCGTGGAAGCCTTTGGCGCCGCGGCGGGCATCTTGTCGGTCTGCTGGAAGGCAACGTCGATGATGTAGCTCTTCTCCTCGCGGAAGGAATGCACGTCCACGTCGCCGATCAGCTCGGCCTCGATCACGCTCTTGTCGCCGTCGATACGCTGGTTGATCGAGGCGACGTTCGGCGGCGCGGCCACCTTTGCGTCCGCAAGATCGAAGGTGAGCGGCGCATTGAACAGCAGCGACAGCTTCTGCTCGTTCAGCACCGAGGAGACGCCGATGCCATCGGGCATTTCGAAGATGAAGCGGACGAAGGTCGGCTGCACCGAAGTCTTCACGCGCACCGGCGGGCGCTTGCGTGCAATGTCGTCGGCTCGTTGCTGGCGCAACGCGCGCTCGGCAGCGCGGGCGCGCTCGGACAATTCGCGCACGACCTCGCTCGGCAGTGGCGGCGGCGGGCCGGTCCAGCCATCCGGCAAGAGGTCGACGAACAGCCGCTCGCCCGCGGTCATGGTGTTGATGGTCACCCGGCGCGCCAGCGACATGCGGATCGCCGCACCGTCGGGGTCGATGCGGGCGGACGAGATATAGTCCGGCACGGCATCGCCGATCCTGACCACCGGCACGGCCACAGGCCGCTTGAAGCGGATCACAATGATCTGGCCCGCCGCCACCACCTGGGACTCGACATCCTCGGCCAGCCTGATGATGAGGCGGGCAAAGCCTGCATTGGCCTGCAGCACGGCCTCGCCCCGCACCGGCTCGCCCTGGGCAAAGGCGGAAGTCGCGGCACCTGCGATCGACAGCGCGAGCGCGACCGGAAGCAGCCCATGACGGCAGCAGCGGGCAATCCCCGCCGCGGCGCGGCGGAGCGAGCGGAAATCCCTTCGCGCCAAGCGTGTCATTCAGCGTCAACGGTCCGGTCGTCGGCGGCAGGCAAATTCCGCCGCTTGCGACTGTAAGATTGGCGGTCTTAAGGACTTGTTAAATATGCGCGTTAATTGGTCTTCTGGTTGAGCATCTTGCCCTCGATCTTGGGCAATTCGGCCGCCTGGTTCTTGTCGCCGCCGCCGGCGCGGCGGGCGAGTTCCACCGTGAGCCGTTCGGCCGCCTCCGGCTGCATCAGGCCCATGATGTCGCTCATCTTGCGCGGCGCGATTTGCGAGGCGATCTCGATCAACACGCCCATCTCCAGCCGGTCGAACACCTTTGCGGCGTCCTTCGGCTTCATGCCCTCATACATGGTGATGATGCCCTTGAAGCGCGCAGCTTCCTGCTCGTTGCGCTGGCCGGCGGCGGTGGCGGCCTTGCCTTCCAGCGACTTCATCTCCTCGACTTTGCTCTCGATGCGCTTCTCGGCCGCCTTCAACAGGCTCTCGCGGATTTCGATCTCGCGGGCGCGCTGCTCCAGCTCCTGGCGGCGCGATTGCAGCCGCTCGAGGATGGCGCGCTCGGACTCCGACACCCGCGGCGATTGATCCGGAAACACCACGACGCCATCGGGCTTGGCAGGTTCGCTGGCGGGCACCGCGGCTTTCGGCGGCTCTTCCTTCTTGGCCGGCGCCGAGCCCGTGATATCTGCGGGATCGCCTTTGCCGGGAAAGTTCAGCATCTCCTGTGCCCAGGAACCTTGTGTCGCAGCCTGTTTGGTAGCCTGGGTCGGAGCCGGCTTGCCGCTCGGCTGGTAGTCGAACACATAGCCGCCGTCGATCACGAGCCCCGCGACCTTGAGCACCACGAGGCCGAAGATCGCGACCAGCACGACCGGAATAACACGGATGTCACGGAACGATTTCATGCGGCGAGGCCATTAGCCCTTCGGCGTTCGGAGAAAGCCTGCGCCGCTTCGGCAACCGCCCGGGCGGACGACGGCGTCCTCGCCTCGGGCGCCGGTGCGGCGACTTGCTGCGCCACAGCCGGCGGCCGCGCGGCAGAGGCGATCTTCGACAGGCGGCGGACCACGGCATCGCCTTCGGCCAGCTGCTGCCTGAGATGCTGCGACATCTGGGTGGCGGCGTTGAGCTGGCTGCCGAGATTCTCGTTGACGTCGCGCACGGTGTGCTTGAGCCCGCCGATCGCGCGCTCGGCGATCTCGGTGGCGGTGATCAATTCGCCGATCGTCGCCTTCAGCGAATGCTCGTCCGCCTTCAGCCGCTGCAGCCGCTTGTTGAGCAGGATGCAATAGCCGATGGTGAGCAACAGCAGAACCGCCACCAGACTCTCAATCGCTATTCCCAGGGAATGGCTCATTGTGCCTCCAACATCTTGGTTTGTTCGTCGGCTTTCTCGAACATGGCGAGCGTGGTCTGCGGCTTGCGCAATTGCTTGGTGACGCGGATCGCGACGCGGTCCCCGACCCGGCCCATCCGCCCTTCCGTCAGCGTGACATTGCCGCAGCGCACGGTGACCAGCGCGTCGGCCTTCATCTCCAGCGGCAGTGTGTCGCCGATCTTCAGCGTCATCAGCTGCTTCAAGGGAATATCGGCCTCGTACAGCACGGCGTCGACCGAGATCTCCGCCTGCGCCACTTGCGTCGCAAAGTGTCCTTCCCAGATCGGGTCGCGGCCGAATTTTTCGCCCATGAACATCTGCAACAGCACGTTGCGGATCGGTTCGATGGTCGCATAGGGCAGCAGCAGCTCGATATTGCCGCCGCGCTCTTCCATGTCGATGCGCAGCCGCACCAGAATCGCAGCGTTGGCAGGCCGGCTGATCGCGGCAAAGCGCGGGTTGGTTTCGAGACGGTCGATGGCGAAGGTCACCGGCGACAGCGGGCGGAACGCGTGCTCGGCGTCCGCCAGCACGACCTCGATCAGCCGCTTTACGAGGTTGGTTTCGATCGTCGTGTAGGGCCGGCCCTCGATGCGCAGCGAAGTCTGGCCGCGGCGGCCGCCGAGCAGGACGTCGATGATGGAATAGATCAGGCTGGAGTCGACGGTGGCGAGCCCAAAATTCTCCCACTCCTCCGCCTTGAACACGCAGAGCACCGCCGGCAGCGGGATCGAGTTCATGTAATCGCCGAAGCGCACCGAAGTGATGCGGTCGAGCGAGACTTCGACGTTGTCGGAGGTGAAATTGCGCAAAGACGTCGTCAACAGCCGCACCAGGCGGTCGAAGACGATTTCCAGCATCGGCAGACGCTCGTAGGACACCATCGCGGAGTCGATGATGGCGCGGATGCCAGAATTGTCGTCGAGATTGACTTCGCCCGCGGTGAAGCCGAGCAGATTGTCGATTTCCTCCTGCGAGAGCACGCGCTCGCCGGAATTCTTGGCGTTGCCGAAGTCGCGGCTGCCGTCCTCGACCATCGCGGCCCATTGCAGCGCCATGGTGCCCGAGATTTCATTGGCCGCCGCCGCCTTTTCGGCCTCAGCGGGGTCCTCGTTGGCCATGGACGCTTCCCATTGCGCGGCAATGGCGTCCTGGTCCATTTGGTCGTTGCCAGCCATGGCTTAGAGATCCTGCCCCGTCACTGGATCACGATTTCCTTGAACAGCACCGCGCTGACCTGCTGCGGCGCCACCGCCGCGTTGACGCGGCGGGTCAGTTCCTCCTTGAGGCGGAACAGCCCGGCCGAGCCGTTGAGGTCACCGGCGCGAAGCTCGCGCATGTAGGTCTGGAAAATGTCGGAGACGCGCGGCATGCTCGGCTTGATCGCCTCGATCGTCTTGTCTTCCTTGACCTCGAGGACGACCTTCACTTTCAGATATTGCACGCGCTCGCCGGGCAGGCTGACGAGGTTGACCATGATCTCCGGCACGTCGACATAGGACGGCGGCTTCGCAGGCGCCTCGGCATGTTTCTTGTCGTCGCCATGGCCCTTGGACATCAGCATCCAGCCACCGACGCCACCGCCGATGATGACGAAGAAGCCCACGGCGGCGATGATAAGCTTGAGCTTGTTCTTCTTGGCAGGCACGGCCTCTGCAGCGTCCGCTGCTGCGCCTTCCGCTTCATTATCCGCCATGGCCCCGCCCCATCTTCCCCGAGGAGCGCGAAACTGCTGCCAGCTGAAGCCGTGACGCGATACGAATGCCGCCGGCGCAAACGCGCCCAAGTGATGGCGGCAACGCTAGGGTAATAATGGTTAACGGTTTCTTTCTTTTGGACCGCAGCTAGGAAAAATCTGCCGGGCAAACATGGTCAACAAGACCTTTCTGCCGCGCCCCGGCACACCCCGCTAAACGCCTAAGGACATGACTTCCCTGCATTTTTCGAGTTGGCACGGCTTTCGCTGAGGGATGAGGCGAAATCCTCCGCGGCTTGGGAGAGCCAAGAGGGTTCGCTCGGTCCGCACGCAGGTTTGGGAGAACCGGCAGGCGGATCATCACCAGGGGAGATTCCACCGATGGAGAACACGCTTCTCATCGGACTTTCGCGGCAAGTGACGCTGGAACGGCAGATGGATGTCATCGCCAACAACGTCGCCAACGTGAACACCAATGGCTTCAAGGCCGACCGGTCGCTGTTTCAGGAATACCTGATGCCGACCGCGCGCGAGGACAATTTCGTCGCCGGCCGCGACCGCAAGCTCAGCCATGTGCTGGACCGCGCGACCTTCCACGATTTCGCGCAAGGCTCGCCCGACCAGACCAAGAGCCCGCTCGACGTCGCCATCGGCGGCGACGGCATGTTCGTGGTGCAGACGCCCGCGGGCGAGCGCTACACCCGCGACGGCGGCTTCCAGATCGATAGCCAGGGCCAACTGGTCAACGCCTCCGGTTATCCCGTGCTCGGCAACAACGGCCCGATCCGCTTCCAGCAGACCGACAAGGAGATCAACATCGCCCAGGACGGCACCATCACGGTGCTGGAAGGCACCAACCGCATCGACTCGATCCGCGCCAAGCTGCGCATCGTCAACTTCACGCAGCCGCAGCGCCTGAAGAAGGAAGGCGCCAACCTCTACTCGCTCGGCGAGGGCAACGCCGCGCAGCCCGACACCAAGTCGGTGCTGCACCAGGGCTTTATCGAGCGCTCGAACGTCAATGCCATCCATGAGATGAGCCGGATGATCGAGGTCAACCGCATGTACACCCAAATCGCATCGATGCTGCAGCAGCAGCACGACCTGCACCGCACGGCGATCGACAGGCTCGCCGAAGTGCCGGCTTGATGAGGAGAATCTGAGATGCGCGCAGTCATCACCGCAGCGACCGGCATGGCGGCACAGGAACTGAACGTTCAGGTGATCTCCAACAACATCGCGAACCTCCGCACCACAGGCTACAAGAAGCAGCGCGCGGCGTTCCAGGACCTGATCTACGACCATGTCCGCCGCGTCGGCGCGCAGGCTTCCGACCAGGGCACCATCCTTCCCGTCGGCGTCGATCTCGGCGGCGGTGTCAGGACCGTCGGCACGCCGCGCCTGATGGGCCAGGGCACCATGCTGCCGACCGGCAACGAGCTCGACGTCGCCATCCGCGGCGAAGGCTTCTTCAAGATCCAGATGCCCGACGGCACCTATGCCTACACCCGCGACGGCAGCTTCATGATGGACGCCCAGGGCCGCATCGTGAATGCGCAGGGCAACCCGGTGCAGCCGACCATCACCCTTCCGCAGAATTCGTCGGGCCTCGCGATCAACGCGCAGGGCCAGGTGTCGGTGACGTTGCCGGGATCGACCACGCCGACCATCGCCGGCCAGATCGGCCTCACCCGCTTCATCAACAAGGC